>CAIXPS010000317.1 GCA_903921365.1 uncultured bacterium
ACGACTCTTGGGTGTCTTCGCGCGGTTCTCTCAATCGATATCGATCGGCTTACTCAAAATCGCAGTGAGTAGATCGATGCTGGCCTGCACATCCTTCACATCCACCATTTCGCTGATTGAATGCACGTAACGGGTGGGTATCGAGATGCAGCCTGCCGGCGCTCCTTCACGCGATGTCTGGATCGCTGCTGTGTCGGTGCCGCCCGCGGTCAGCACTTCCAGTTGATACGGGATGTGGGCTTCCTTAGCCCGTTGCACCATCAGCGCGCGCAGTCTTGGGTCGGCAATCACTGACGAATCCATCACCTTGATCGCGGTCCCCTTCCCCAGTGCAACCTCCATTAATGGCGCCTCCGGGAAGTCGCCCGTCAATGTCACATCCAGCGCGATGCCAATATCCGGGTTCACTCCATACGCAGATGTTCTTGCGCCGCGCAGCCCGACCTCCTCCTGCACACTGAAAACGGCGTAAACATCATTCGGGCTATGCTTCAACTGCCGCAACGCTTCGATCAGAACAAACACGCCGGCGCGGTCGTCCATGCTCTTGCCAATCAATCGATCACCGCGTTGTGCCATCGCGCCCAGTAGCGCCCCCATATCGCCCACTTTTACCGGCGACGACTTCTTATCCGAGGCGCCGACATCGATGAACAACTGCTCAAACCCAGGCGCTTCGCTGGCCGCGCGCGGCCCTTTCTCAATCTGGATTGTGCCTATGACGCCATCCGCAAAGATCACGCGATTGCCCACCAGCGTCAGTGTGCGCAAACCGCCCACGTTACTGAAACGCGCAAACCCCTTCTCATCCACATGCGTGATGATGAAGCCAATCTCATCCATATGGGCGGAAAGCATGACCCGTTTGGGCGTCTGCCCTTTCGCGGTCGCGGTGGCGCGCTTGAGCGCAATCAGGCTACCCATGCGATCCACGCGCATTTCATCAACAAGCCCGTGCAAATGCCCCTCAATAATGACTCGTATCCTCGCTTCCTGGCCCGAAGGGCCCCATGTCTCAGTCAACTCTCGCAATAGTTCAATATTCATGCGCATTCCTGGCTTTTAATCTACCTCAATCTACCTCAATCTGATTCAATCTGAATTGGTTGCGTCCATGCCATGCGCCCGCCAGCGCCGTAACACTCCACCCGCACATAGCGCCAATGCTTCAATTGTGTCGGATTCTCCGGCAGTTGCCATTCGGCAGTCGCATCGTCAATAGTAGCGCGAATCGTGCCAAAGCGCGTGACGAACCGGATGCGTTCAGCATTTTCGGTGCTGACGCGAATGCGCAACCCATCGATAGCCACCGCGTTAACGATGACCCCCGTGGAAGCGTAAAACCGTCCTTCCTTGAGCGCCTGCAGAATATCAGGGACGCTGCGTGTGCGCGCCTGAACAACGTTCCATGCCACGCCCACATCGCGCGCCTCATGCGAATCGTCGTTTGCAAAACCCCACAGGCGCCGGCCAATCGAGAGCAGCCGATCCCAACGGTCGGATGCAAGCGCGGCGCCGTCCAGATGCTCGATCACCCCGTTGTACACCTCTAAACCAACAGCGCCTTGAAGGTCTTCCATCAGCTCATGCGGGAAGTGATTGAAGTGCCACTCCCAATTCGGGTGGTTCATGACCGCCATTCCACCATCGGCGTTGATCCCATCAATCACGATCTGGCGATTGGTATCAGGCTCGACGCGTTGATGGACGCCCAGGTGTTGGATGTGCGACCCCAGCGCCGTGACTTCAACCGCCGGAATCAGCACCATACGCGTCAGGTGTTGATAGTGCTCCGGCGGCACGAACATATCGTGATCGCTGATCCCAAGGAAATCATAACCTCGCCGTTCGTAGTCGGCGATCACTTCCTCAGGAGGGCGAACGCCATCGCTGAACGTCGTGTGCGTATGTAAGTTACCCTTCAGCCAGGAGTAGCCGTCCGAAAGATACGGATTGCGCAAATGTATTTGTGGCATGCTGCCTAGAATCATATCAGGGGTGAAGCATTGCCTGGTTATCGCGGTGGGTCGTTTTGCGATTGGCGCCTCCGTGCGTTGTAGGGGTAATAGCATTGCCACCGGAAACAATGTGTGCCGTGACGGTTCTGGCAATGCTTCACCCCGGCCGCTGCTGCGGAATTACGGACGGACCGGGGCATGAGGGGCAGCCACAACACGATAAGCGTTGTGCGGCATCCCCATCGTAGGAAAGCATCGGCATTAAAACAACGACGTTGTTGAGATAGTGCTCGCTGTCCATGCGACCCCAGGCGATGGATCGCGCACATCGGCGAACACACCGGCTTCGATGGCTTCCCGTTCACCTCGCTCAATCTGCTCGCGGAATCTAATCAGAGGCGTCCAGAAATCACCAGGGTGAACGAGCCGCTGATACTCGCGAATCGACAGGACGACGGCTACTGTTTTGCCGCGCCGTGACACGCGCACTGGTTTTCCACGTTCCGCCAGTCGTCGGCGGATAGATACTACCAATGAAACAGGCGCGGGGTAAAATCCCGCAGGCTGCGCCGCCAGGTTTGCCATTCATGAGCGGTGTCGGGCGATGCGTAATAGGCTACGTGGATCCCGATCTTTTCCAACCAATCGGCGAAATTACGATTGAACTGCTCGTGCACAGGCTCACCGGTCCCGGCAGCGAGGAACAGCAGGTGGACCCTGCGGTTGAATGTTTCCGGATCGGCGAATACACCGCCGAAGGTGCGCTGCGCATCCAACTCCTCAGGCGCCGGCCCGCTAAAGGCGCCGATGGCAGAGAACAGGTCGAGGCGCTTCAGGCCTACGTTGAGGCTTTGCACGGCGCCCATCGACAGCCCGGCAAGTGCGCGGTGCTCACGGTCGGCCAGGGTGCGGTAAGAAGCATCAATTTCCGGCGCCAGCTCTTCGATGAGGCTATCGAAGGAGGCGACGATTTGCTGCATGAATTCTTGAAATGAGCTTTGCGCGGGCGCACGAAGTGTGGGCAAGCGACGCTGGCCGGTAGAACCGCATTCCATCACTACCAGCATGGGTACTGTCTGCCCGGCGGCGATCAGGTTGTCCAGTATGAAGTTGGCGTGGCCCTGTTTGGTCCAGGAAGTCTCGTTTTCACCCCCGCCGTGCTGCAGATAGAGCACCGGGTAGCGCTGCGCGGGGTGCTGGTCGTAACCGGGGGGTGTATAGACGGTAGCCTTGCGCCAGGCGCTGGTTGCTTTGAGATAATACCAATGCTCGCGCACTTCGCCATGTGGCACTGGCTGAGGGGAATAGTAAGTGCTGCCTGGCTCGGGCACTTCGACCGCGCTGGTCTGCTTGCTGTAGCCAAAGAAGGTTTCGCTGGCAGGGTCATTGACCGCTACGCCGTCTACCAGCAGCGAGTAATAATGAAAACCAGGCACAGCTGGCGGGGTGGTCACCGTCCAGTAACCTTGCTCATCTTTCCTCATCTCATACGGTCCCTGCCCCAGCCCATTTGACTCGCCCGGGCGGGGCATTGTCCCAGGCATGACCTGGACGCGCGCTGCGCCTGGCGCCAGGAAACGAAAGGTTACACCCAAATCAGGGTTGATGCAGGGATACTCCTCTCCAATCACATTGGAAGAGGCAGGCAGACTGTCCGACTGTTGAGAAATCATAGCCGCGTTCTCCTTTCATAAAAACATCAACCTTAAATATACTGCCGACTTGGTAAAAACAGGATAGTAGGGTCGAATTCGGTCTCTCGGAATCACGAAGACCCAGGAGACCAGTGGGGCGTCAGGCACTCCGCCGTTTATCCCTTTCGGATCGCCTCAAGCACTTCCTCTTTCTGCACTTTGATCTGCTCCAGCATTGCCATGACAGGCAGGTGATAGGGGCAAACCTCTTCGCATTTTCCGCAGCGCGTGCATGTTTGCAACCTGGCCACGCTGTCGGTAAACATGTGCTCAGCCTGCTGCTTCACCCAAGGGGCGAACGGGTATTGGGTAAACGCTTTCGCCCCCAGCCGCCGCAGCTCATTCTGGAACACGTCGTGATACAACAGATAGTCGATGGGCAAACCAGGCTCGCAGACAGCCTGACACACCTTATCGCAGATGTGACAGGTTTGCCTCTCCGTCTTCTGGCGCCAGCACTCCACCTCCGCCTCTTCTTCCAACGAAAGCGCCATGGTGGGCCGGTCTAATACCGACACATCGAGTTCGAGATGCTCGATAGTGCTGACGCCGGCCGCCATGACGTGAATGGGTTGGTTAGCCAGCCAGGGCAGACTCACGGCCACAGGCGCCAGCCCGACGTTGGCCGGCTTCATGATGACCATGCCCACGTCATGCTTCTGGCAGACCGGGACGAGTTGAACAAGTGCCTCGCGCCGGGCGTAATTCAATGGGAACTCGATGACATCGATCAACCCGCTCTCCACGCCGCGCGCCAGTGCCGTCAGGTCGCTGTGGCCCGCCAATCCCAGCGCACGGATCTTGCCCTGCCGGCGCGCTTCGAGCAGTCCCTCGACAGAGCCGCCTGGCGCGAAGTGCGCGTCGATCATGGTGTGGTTGTAGGCACGCAGGAAGTAAATGTCCAAGTAGGAGCTGCCCAGTTCCTCCAGATCTTCGTCGATGCGGCGCAGCACCTCACCGTGGGTGGCACTAGCGGTCTTGCTTCCAATGATGAAACGCCCGCGATCTTTAGCGATCACCGGACGCTGCATGGTGCTGCTTCTTCCGTAGCGGCCATCAAAGTAGTTCACCCCCAGGTCGGCAGCGCGCTGGTAAAGTTGCGTCCCCTGCTCGATGTTCTGGAGCATGACGTAGCCGCCACCGATGCCCAGCAATGACACCTGGCGCCCTGTCCTGCCCAGACGACGGTATTGCATATTTCAACATCCTCCTTTGCGTGCCCATTATGGCCTATATTACCCATCTTGAGTTTAGAGCGCACCCCATCGTCACAAGCGACGCAAATCGGGTGTGCTGAGAAAAGACAGGTCATTTCATCGCGAACGGCAGCCACGCCCTTGCCGGCATGGTTGTCTTCAGTCCCAGCACCAGCAGCGGGAAGGTCCAGTGCCAGTACGCGCCGTTCAGGTACGGATTATTCCGGGTCGGCCAGTTCGTCCAGTAGGTCTGATTGTAGGGGATGCGGTGAAGCCACTGCCTGATTGGGATGTCGATCATGTCCGTCCAGTAGATCGTCATCGCCTGATTGAATAGGCTGACCAAACTGGGGTCGCCTGGGGCCAGAGGACGCATCGTATCGACAATCGCGTCAAAGGCCGGATTGTTGTAACGCGAGAAGCAGTTGCCGTCGGCAGTAGTGCCAATCGGCGCACTGTAGCGGCTGTGATACAGGTCGAGCGTCGCATACGGGTCGATCACACTGGCGCCATGACCGAACAAGTACAAACCGGGCACACCGTCTGCCATGTTCTGGTAGGCATTGCCGCCGAAATTAGCAGATGCCTCGAAACCGCCGTTACGCAGCATCTGCACCAGCGTTGGCACGATGTCCGAATGGATTGACTCGAACCCGTTAATGGTGGCATTTACACGACTACCGTTTTTCACCCAGAAGCCATCTGAATCCTTGGTGAAACCGGCTGTTGTCATGTGCTGAGCGGTCTTCGTCAGGTCGAATGTGTGAACTCCGAGTCCGTCAGCGATAGGCTTTGCGCCAGTCAGGTAAGGTTGCAGAGCCGGGTATTCCGGGTAGGGGTAGATGGTGGTGACCTTGGCGCCCAGGTAGATCGCAGTATCGATCGCATCGCGGTCAATTGCGTAGTTCATCGCCCAGCGAACGTCCGCATTGCTATACGGGTACAGCAACGTATTCATCCATAGCGAGTTTGGCCACCAATCCACATAGCCCAGGGGCTCGTCGTGACCAGTGTGGGTTGTGACCTTGGCATTTGCTGCGATGGCAGCGTGGATGAGACCGGAGGATAAGTCGAGGCACGAGTCGCACTCATTGTTCGCAATACGTTGAACCGGGCCTACGACATTCGAATATGGAATGAATACGACGCGTTCGATGTCGGGTCGCGGTTGGAAGCCAGTCCTGAAGCCCCACCAATCCGGGTTGATGTCATAGAGCAGTTGTTCGGCTGACATGGCGACGTTGAACATGCCACTGTGCGGCATGTTGTCTCCGCCCGCGTAGGTGTGGATGTCGGCGGGGGCGACGCCTGCGGCTTCAAAAACATGCGCCGGTAGCGGGCACATGCCCGTGTCGAACTTATAGCTAAGTATTTCAAACTTAAAGCGCGGTTGTGCGCCGTCGAAGAAAATCACGGCGGTGCTGTCGTCAGGGGTGGTAATAGCGGCCACGAAGTCGTGAATCTGGGCGTGATAGTCGAGGTTGACATTGGCTTTGTACGCATCCAGCGTCCACTTGACGTCTCCGGACGTGATAGGCACGCCATCGCTCCACGTAACGCCACTGCGGAGTTTGATGGTGAGAGTCGTGTAGTCGGCGTTATATGTGCCGCTCTCGGCCAGCCAGGGGATGTCCTTGTCCGCGAATACCGAATAATAGAACAGCGGGGCCCACAGCAGCGCCCCGCCTTCCTGGTGATTCATGCCGCCTACCGGGTTGGTCATACCAACCCACGTGAATGATGTGCCGCCGGCGCTAATAATAAGGGTGCGATGGCGCGGGACGCTGTTAACGGCTGCAGGGGCGCCGGGCGTGTTATATCCCGTGAGTTGCGAAGCAAGCACCCGCTGCGATGCCAGAGTCGAGGCGCTCCCGGTGAATGTCGCGGCAAGCGTGCCGGCGCCAACCAATGCGGACAGGCGAAGCATTTCTCTACGTGTAATCTTGTCTTTCATCTTCCCGCCATTCAGTAGTAATGTTGTCCTATGACGAGGTAATTATGACCTGTTCCTGAATCTGTGCAAACGTGATGGATCTCATCCATTGCAGCGGTCGATCGCCATCTTCAAGTAGCCTCTTCTTCAGTGTTCTCAACTGCCGGGCTGGTTTCCTGTTGCCCCGCCGCCCGTTCCAGGTTCAACGCCAGCAATCGGCTCAATACGTCTTCATCGCTCAAATCATGCGGCCAGCCATAAGCATCGAAGACGGCGGCATCGAGCTTCTTGTGCGCCAGGTCCAGCCAGGTGGAGGCGCTCCTTGACGCTGGATTGACGCCACTTGTTGACGAACTCCTGAGGGGTGATGGTGGGCTGCATAGGTGGCTCGTTAGCTAGAGCGCGAGGGGATTGTAGCCGTCATTGCCAGCACACCCGATGAAAGTGTGCTGGCAATAATAAAGGCAGTGGCTTACGCGTGCGCCGCAGTTATGAGCGCCTCGATGCGATCGGTGTGTTCCCACGGCAGGTCGATAT
This sequence comes from uncultured bacterium, assembly GCA_903921365.1. Lineage (GTDB taxonomy): Bacteria > Chloroflexota > Anaerolineae > J036 > Brachytrichaceae > CAIXPS01. The sequence continues at coordinate 7,319 of CAIXPS010000317.1, forward strand.
CGGTGCGGCCAAAATGACCATACGCCGCGGTCTGGCGGAAGATCGGCCGGCGCAGATTTAGATCGCGGATGATCGCGCCTGGGCGCAGGTCGAACACCTCATTGATCGCATTGATCAACGCTTCATCACTGACCTTGCCCGTGCCAAACGTTTCGACATTGATGGACAGCGGGTGCGCGATGCCAATGGCATAGGCAACCTGCACTTCACAACGGTCGGCCAGTCCAGCCGCCACGATGTTCTTCGCCACCCACCGCGCGGCATACGCTGCCGAGCGATCGACCTTTGTTGGATCTTTGCCGCTGAACGCGCCGCCGCCGTGACGACCCATGCCGCCGTAGCTGTCCACGATGATCTTGCGACCAGTCAAACCCGCATCACCCATCGGCCCGCCGACGACAAAGCGCCCGGTCGGGTTGGTGTAAATCTTGAGTTTTCGGTCGACTAGCCCCTGCGGCATTGCCGGCATGATGATCTCGTCAGTGATCGTCTGATTGATCTCTTCCTGGCTGACATCCGGATGGTGCTGTGTCGAGACCAGAACCGTATCAACCCGTAGTGGCTTGCCATGGGAGTACTCAATCGTGACCTGGCTCTTGG
>CAIXPS010000318.1 GCA_903921365.1 uncultured bacterium
GAAGTCGAGTGCAACTTAAACTACCTTCAAGTCTGTCCGGACTCTGGGGTCCACTTCACAGCGCCTTGCGCAGCGCCTTTTTCACTTCGCGCTCACCGGCCTGCGTGCCCTGCCAGCCAGGGAAGCGAACCAGCCGCACAATTTCATCAATATCCGCCACCACGCGCTCGACCATGATCGGCGTCTCGGACGTTTTGACCTCGTTGAACAGCTCTGTCAGCGCAGCCTTGCCGCGGTCTTCATCTTCTTCTGGCGGCACTTCTTTTTCTGCCTGCAGCGTTTCCTTGGCAATTTCCAGCAACTGCTTCAAAAACTCGACGCTGTTGATTTGCCCAGATTCAAAGCGGTCTTTCAGTGCGTCCAGCCGTTCAGACAGTTTTTTGAATTTTGGATTGCCCATATGCTTGCGCATGCGCCGCACCAGCTTGATCTCAATCTCTTTGGCGCTCTTGGGGTCCGGGTTAGACAGCACTGCCTCAAGCAAGTCAGCATCCAACACCAGCGTATCCAAGTCATCCCGCACGGCATCCACATGCACGTTCTGGTGAATCAACTCAATCGTCTTGGCACCCAGTGAATGCCAGATCAGCTTGCCGTGGCCGCTGGATGGTTGCACGGACTGGTACACCTGCGACAGCCATTTGTAGTCTTTCTCAAACGGACCCAGCACAACGTCTGGCGACAGGGCTTCCCAGATCTTGCTCAGCAGGCTGTATTCGCCAGCAAAGTTGTCACGCACCGTGTTGTTGGGCAGGCATTGCTGCGCGGCAATCAGGCCTTCGTAGCCCGTCTGGCTGCGATCCACGCCGGTAAAAAATGCCAGGCACTTCTGCATGGCTTCTGGCAACTTGTCCTTCAGCTCCTGAATATTGCTGACCACCTGCTTGACGCTCTGGTCGTCAAACTCCAGCGCCGCCGCAACATCATCAAAGATGCCCAGATAGTCCACGATCAGTCCATGCGTCTTCTGCTCGGAATAGGTGCGGTTGACCCGGCAAATGGCTTGCAGCAGTGTGTGGTCGCGCAGCGGCTTGTCCAGATACATCGCTTGCAGGATGGGCGCATCAAAGCCCGTCAGTAACTTGGCGGTGACGATGATCAGCTTGAGTGGGTCCGCAGGATCACGAAAACGGTCCAGCAATCTTTCTTCCGCATCGCGGCTGCGGTCATAGGCAGCATACTCGGGATGCTCTTTTTTGTCGGCGGCCTGTACCGACATGACGATGTCCGTTGCCTCGGGTGGCAGCAGTTTGTCGAGTTCTGCTTTGTAGAGCAGGCACGACTCCCGGTCGAAGGTGACGATCTGCCCCTTGAAGCCGTTGGGCTCCACCTTGCTCTGGTAGTGCAGCACGATGTCTTCACATACGCGCCGAATGCGCTCTGGCGTCTTCACCAGCACGGCCATCTTGGCGGCGGTCTTGCCCAGCGAGTCCCGGTCCAGGTCTGACAGGCCACCAGTCAGTTCCTTGAATGCCGTCTCAATCGCCGCCTTGTCGATATGCAGGTTGACCAGTCGCGGCTCAAAATGAAGCTTCAGCGTTGCTCCATCTCGGATGGATTCCTCAAAACCATAGCGGCTCATGTAGCCCAAAGCATCTTCGTCCGCACCGAATGCGTAAAAGGTATTGCGGTCAGAGCGGTTGATCGGCGTGCCGGTCAGGCCAAACAGAAACGCATTGGGCAGCGCCTCACGCATCTTGCGTCCCAGGTCGCCTTCTTGCGTGCGGTGGGCTTCATCCACCAGCGCAATGATGTTGCTGCGGTCATTCAGGCAACCGGTGGCTTCACCAAACTTGAAGATCGTGGTAATGATGATCTTGCGCACGTCCTGCCCAAGCAACTGTTGCAGCTTCTCGCGGGTGTCCGCCTTCTCCAAATTGGGGATGTCAGCACCAGTGAAAGTGCCGGTGATCTGGCTGTCCAGATCAATGCGATCCACCACAATGATCACCGTCGGATTCTTCAAGTGTGAGTGCATGCGCAGCTTCTGGGCCGCGAACACCATCAGTAAGGATTTGCCTGACCCCTGAAAGTGCCAGATCAGCCCCTTCTTGGGGTAGCCAGCCACCACGCGCTCGACCAGTTTGTTGGCGGCCTCGTACTGCTGGTAGCGGCAAATGATTTTGATGCGGCGCTTTTTCTTGTCTGTCGCAAACAGGGTGAAACTGCCCAAAATGTCCAGCAC
>CAIXPS010000319.1 GCA_903921365.1 uncultured bacterium
AGATCAACGGAATCACAACGGGCTTTGCCGCTGCAGGTCAGACCCCGATCGTGATCATGAATCCGACCAACTATACCACTGACAACTTGAATGCTGCGCTGAACTGGGCCGGAGACAAGGCCTATGCATCTGCCAGCTATTTTGGCTCATTTTTTCGTGATGCCAACAACGGTGTATCGTTCAGCAATCCATTCGTAAAAACCGGCGCATCAGGTGCCCTTGCCACGCAAGATACGATGAGCACCATGCCCAGCAATGACTTACATCAGTTAAACCTGAATGGGGGTTATCACTTCACACCGGCCACAAAAGTGGTGGGCGGGATTTCCTATAGTCGCAACACGCAAAATGATTCGTACGCGAATACCGGTTTGGTACCGGCTGCGTCAATTGCTCTTCAACCCGCCTCGCTTAACGGCCTGGTTTTAACTACGCATGCCGATGTAAAGCTGACCAATCAGACGACCAAGGATTTGCTACTTAGCGCCGGGTTGAAATACAACGAGCGGGACAACCAGACTGCATCGAATCGTTATATGTTCCATACCATCAATGAAGCCCTCGCAGCGGCAACAGGGGTATCGGTAAACGCGCCGATGAGCAACAAGAAGACGCAACTTGAACTGGCTGCAGACTATCGTATCGACAACCGTCAGAAGATAAACATCTCATATGGATATGAGGAAATAAAGCGGTGGTGTAACAACGCACTTGCCAATAGTATGCAAGGAACGCTCAATATTCCCTATAATGGCCCTTGGGCTTATTCGGTTGCTGCCTGCGCTCAAGTGCCTGATAGCAAGGAGAACAAGGTTGCGGCGAACTATAAATTCAAGGCCAATGATGATTGGAACTTCAGCGCAGGCTATGGCTATTCCGACCGAAAATCGGACATAAATCCCTCGTACTACAACCCAATGCAGGCCCTAGGTGGAGGTGCTGCAGGTGAAGGATTTAATGTTGCCGGATTCCTAGCTTACTTTCAAGCTTCTCGAAAAGAACAATTATTGAAGGCTGGAGTTAATTGGAAAGCCAGCGAGAAATGGACGCTTAGCGCAAATGGACGCTATACCGACGATACCTACGGTGCAGTATACGGCGTGCAAAAAGGTAATTCGTGGAGTATTAATTTGGATTCCACCTATAGTCAAAATGAAAACAGCACTGTTTCCGCCTATGCAACGATGCAAAATTCAAGCAGAGACATGACTAATCTTCAAGGTGCTGCGGCGACTGTCGTAGCCACTGCCACGGCTCTGTACGTCCCCAAAGGTGGCACCTGGACCAACAAGCTTAAAGAGAACGACCTAACTTTCGGCCTTGGCACCAAAAAGGGCGGCTATATGGATGGCAAACTTGAATTCAACGGAGATCTGAGTTATTCACTTTCAAAATCAGGCTACGGCACAAATTTCAACTATGCATCTCAAACGCTTAATGGCGTGTTAACTTGCGCTAGCCCTCAGTTCGAAACTTGCGGAAATTTGCCTGACATCAGAACTGAAATAATCTCATTGAAGTTGGTTGGAAACTATAAAGTGGATAAATCCAGCGGGATCAAAGTCGGTTATATGCTGCAGCACATGAGAGCC
>CAIXPS010000320.1 GCA_903921365.1 uncultured bacterium
TCATTCGAGGCGTCGCTATGACCGGGATGAAAGCCTGATCCGGTCCCATAAAAGTTAAATAATGTCTGTTCAGAACGGGGTATTGCATGCAAAACAGCGCCGTCACGTCAGAACGCCCATCAAACGTCGAGATCAGCTTCGCTAAGCTCGGAGCCTTGCAGGTAGCCAGATACGTGTCGGGCACGACTGTGCGCGAGGAGGCGCTTGAGCATGGTCGCCTGATCGGTCTGTACTGGTCTGCGACTGGTCAGGTGCAACGCGAGGACGTCACCGCCAGCTTGACCCGCCAGGATAATTTCGGAATACCCAAGCTCGACCCACTTGCACAAACGTTGCAGGCGTTCGAACTGGAAATCGACGGGCAGTCCTTGCACACCGGCTGGGAATGGGTCAGCGCTGTGGAACGGGCCGGCGCGCGGCCGGGCACAGTCGAGGCCGTGATCACACTGCGCCATAAGCTGCGCCCCATTTCAATCAATGTTGTCACCCGACTGGACGGCACGCCGATTATGGCGCGCTGGCTTGAGATCAGCAACACGGGGAGTGTGCCAGCGGCGCTTGCACACGTTTCACCGTGGTCAGGCATGTTGTGGAATTCCGATCCGGCCTGGACGCTCGGCACGGGCGCGCCAACCAGTTCGCTGTATAGCCTTGGTTACATGCCGCCTGAAAACTGGGGCGAAGAAGGCGATTTCACGTGGCAGCCATTGCCCCAGGAACGCTTTCGGATCGAGCGCACCAACAACCGTTTCCATGGCTCACCCTACTGGATCATCCGCAACGAGGTCACGGGTGAATCGTGCTTTATCGCGCTGGCGTGGTCGGGCAACCACTTCGCCGAGTTTGCCTATCGCTCGCGGACAATGCTTTCGTTCAAGACTGGCCCGGTCGGCCCGGCGCCGTTGCGGGTGATAGCCCCCGGTGAGACCGTGACATCGCCCGAAGTCCACCTTGGCATGCTGCACGCCGGCTTTGACCACGCGGTGCAGTCATGGCATCGTCACGTCCGCACCTCGGTGCTGCCGCCGCGCCCGGCCGGCAAAGACATGTATACGATTGCGGCGCGGGTAGTGGAGCAGCCCGGCGACTGGATACTGAAGGAAATCGACATCGCCGCTGAAATGGGCTGCGAAGCGTTCATGGTGGATGCCGGCTGGTATGGCGAGGCATTCACGGAGTGGTTCGAGCATCGCGGCGACTGGTTTGAGGGCAGTTGGCTGCCGGGCGGGATGGCCGGTATCCGCGAGCACATCCACAGCAAGGGCATGCTATTCGGACTGTGGCTGGAACCTGAAGCCATCACTGCGAAGAGCAAGCTGTATCGCGAGCACCCGGATTGGGTGCTCAAGACTGATCAGCCAGAGGATCGCATTGTGGGGGCCTTCGGCTATGGGTTGAACCTGGCGATTCCGGAAGCCGCCCGCTATTTCGAAGACTCCGTGATCGGCGTCATTCGTGATTTCAAACTCGATTTCTACAAGACCGATTACAACATCACCACCTACGAAGGCGGGCAGAATGTGCGCGCGGGCTTCGCCGAGAATGAGTCGTGGCGTCACTTTGAGACGCTTTACCGGGTATACGACCGCGTCCACGCCGAATATCCGAATGTGGCGCTGGAGGACTGCGCCGGGGGCGGCGGTCGCAACGATCTGGGGATGATGAGCCGCTTCCACTACTGCGCGGAGTCGGATTACAGCTCATTCCCGCGCAGCATTCGAGCCATCAACGGGATGACGCTGTTCCTGCCGCCCGAGGCGATCTGTTATTACCACAACCACATCCCGATGGCGCATCAGACGGCCGACTTGGACACGCACTTGCGAGTCACCTTGTTTGGCGTGCCAATCTATGTCGGTTTTGGGGCGCAGGGCGCCAACCGTTCCAACGACTATTTCGCCACCACGCGCCGATATATCGAGCTGGCGAAAACTTTCTGCCGGCCCATTATGGCAAACCGCCCGGTCGTATTCCACCATACTCCGGATATTGGCCTATTCAAACCTGCCGACTGGTGCGTGCTGGAGTACGCATCGCCGGATCGCCAGCGCGCCTACGCCGGCGTGTTCAAGATAAACGGCGCAGGGCCGACCGATTACATCTTTCGACCGCGCGGGTTGAGTTTGTCACAAGACTATCGGGTGACGCTCGATAATTCACAGCAAACCTTTGTCGCCACCGGGCGCGAACTGGCCAATGCCGGGTTACGCCTGTCGTTCGACACGCTGCTGACCTCAGAGCTGTTGCTGTTTGAGGCGGTGGCGCATGGCTGAGGCATTCAACCCTCTGCTGGCAGAGACACCGAGTCGGAAACCGGGCGAGGCGCCATGCATGGGCGATCGGGAGAGGTTCCTGGCGACCGCCCGTTATCAGCCGGTGGACAGGACGTATCTCCTGGCGCCGTGGACGTGGGAGGCTACGCTAACGCGCTGGCACAATGAAGGGTTGCCCGCCAATGTAAACCTCGCCGGGCACTTCGAGACGGATGACGAATTTGGCGTCCCACTGGCGATGCAAGGGCGCTACGGCCCGCATCTCCACCCGCCGCTGGAACGGACGATTCTCAGCACCACGCCCGAATTCACCACCGTGCGCGATGAGGAAGGCAATATCGTCAAGCTGTTTCAGGATGATCCGATGCAATCCATGCCGCAATGGATTGAATACCCGATGAAGGACAGGCAGGATTGGGAGCGTATCATCAAGCCACGGCTCGACGCCCGAATACCGGGCCGGCGCCCGGTGGGAGTTGACTGGAAGCAGTACGTCGAGCGCATGAAGAGCCGGCAGAATGCCCTTGGCGTGTGGTGCGGGTCGTTTTACGGGTGGCCGCGCAGTTTCATGGGCGTTGAACGCATCTCGACGATGTTCTATGACGACCCCGGGCTGATTCACGAGATGTGCGAGCATATCGCCGACTTTGCCATCGCCGCCATCACACCCATCCTCGAACAGGTCACGATTGACTTTGCCTTCATTTGGGAGGATATGGCTGGCAAAAGCGGTCCGCTTTGTTCACCGGCCATGTATCGCGCCTTCATGCTGCAACCCCTCAAGCGTGTAACCGATGTCCTGCATCGTTATGGCGTCGACATCATCATCGTCGATAGCGACGGCAACAACGATGTGCTCACGCCCTTGTGGCTTGAGGCCGGCGTCACCGGGTTGCGGCCATTTGAAATCGCCGCTGGATGCGACCCTGTCGCGATGCGCAAGCGCTACGGGCGCAACCTGATCATCCAGGGCGGTGTGGACAAAAGAGCGCTGGCGCTTTCACGCGAGGACATTGATCGTGAAGTGCTCTCGAAAGTGCCGTGGCTGTGCCTGCAAGGAGGCTACTTTCCACAGGTGGATCATCTCGTCCCGCCTGATGTGCCGCTTGCGAACTATGTGTACTATGCGCAACTGATGCGGCATGTCGTGGAGGAGCCGGAGCGATATCTTTACGAGGCGCGCAGGCGAGGTTATTGGAACGGGTGATCCCTGGTTTACTCACTCCCCGCAAGTCACGCGGTTGCGGCCGGCGGTCTTGCTTTCGTACATCAAGGTGTCGGCGCGCTTGATAACGGTTGCGACCGAGTCGTCGTCTCTCAGCAGCGTCGCGCCGATCGAGATGGTGACGCAGATGCTTTGGCCATTGTGGTCCATGACGCCGCGTTCGGTCAGCGCGCGCAGTTTTTGCGCTACCCCGGCCAGCCCGGGGGCGGTCACGCCCTGCACCAGCACGACAAACTCCTCGCCGCCCCAGCGCCCGACGATATCTGAGCCGCGCAGGTTAAGCCGCAACGTGTCAGCCACCATCTGCAACACTTTGTCGCCCATGTCATGGCCAAAAGTGTCGTTCACCTGTTTGAAATGGTCGATATCGATAAACAGCAACCCCGTAGAAATGTGCGATAGGCGGCTTTCCTGCAAGAGCAAGGCGATCTTCATCTCCATGTGCCGGCGATTCCACAGCCCGGTCAGCGCATCCTGCATGGCGGCGTTGCCCAGTTCCTGTGCCTGCTTCAACGCTGCAATCGTCACGGAGTTGTCACTGAAGGTTTCGACGGCGCCGATCACGGCGCCGTCCTTGTCACGCATCGGCGCTACGCGCGTGAGCACGGGCAGCCGGTAACCATTGGCGTGATGAAGGTACAGCATAGCCTCATGGACAGCGCCATCGGACATGCTTTGGGTGAGTGGGCACATCGTCTCGCAAAGGGAATTCCCATTCTCATCGACGTGCATCAGCAAGTTATCCGCGCAGCGTTTGCCAAGGACCTGCAAGTCCTTAAAGCCCGTAATGCGCTCGGCGCCGCGATTCCAGTAGGTGATGCGGCGCTCTATATCGACGAAGTAGACCCCGTCGTATAAATCATCCAGTATGCTTTTGTAAAAGTCGCGCTCGGTTGACATAGGCACACCGCCGTAGGCTGTGATAATAAGTCACTGTCATCCAACGATCAATAATATCGTAATCGGATAGCGCCAAATATGCAATCCAATATCACTCTATAACGCAATCATTCGCATCATGCAGTCGCATGCTTCGGTCGCCGATATGTCGCGCACTTGTGTGGCGCGCACGAAAGGCTCAACGCCGCGGATTGATCCCCGTGGTGAACGGCCAGCTTACGTCGCGACCACCAAAAGCCATGTCCTTGCCCTGTTTGATCAGGATCAGCGCATACGTCTTGAGCGATGCAAATTCAGCAGTCAAGCCAAATAACAGCATCGACCGGCCAGCCTTCGACAATCGCACCGGCCAGTTGTGCCAGCTTTGACCGGGCGCAGGATTCGCGATAGTTTGCCCGGCAGGCAAGTCCCAGCCCCATGAAGCCGCGACCAGTTCCGCGCCGCGCGCCAGATCGCGCATAAACGCTGCATCCTGCTTCAGCGCCGCGACCTCGGCCTCGTATAGGGTGTATCCATAGCCATAACCCCTGCTGGGTTCATCGATCGGGAACATCCACCAGTCGTAATGAGCGTCATGCAGCATCACCCATTTCTTGCGTTTGGCCCACAGTTCAAACTCGTCCAGTTGCTGCCTGTGCCGCGCTTTCAGCGCCTCAAGTCCGACAAAGTCCACGTGTGTGTTGCTTTTCACGTTGCCTCCAGCCAGTTATTCAATCCCCACCATCATACACACCGCGCGACAATGTGATCTTTCTGACGCAAGAAGGGGTTTCGCAGCCAGAGTTAAACCGCAAAACCCCCTTTTTTTATCTATGTGTGGTGAAGTAAATGTGGCTAACGGAGTAGTGCCTGAAAGCGCGGCTCATTCTGGATGAAAGCGAACTCAGGGTCGATGCGAATCCAGCTCGGGTGAACCTGTCCCTTTGCAACGGCCGTTTCCAGCAGCGCCAATGCCTGGTCGATGTTTCCGTAGACGGCGAAGAAGCAGGCCTGTCCTGCTTCTTCATCATCCTGCACGGCCATTTCCAGCCCAGTGTTGTACTGATATTCCGCAGCAGACGGGTTCCCGCTAGCTCTGTAGACTTTTGCCAGCGCTCCGCGCGCTTCGTAATCGCGTGGTTCGAGTTCAATGGCCCGCTCCAGTTCAACGATTGCATCTCCATTTCGACCCAACGCGGTATAGATATAGCCCAGCACGCGGTGAGGACTATGGGCATCTTCCTTGAGCTCAATCTCACGCCGGCAGGAGGCCGCCGCTTCATCCAACCTCTGCTGGTGGAGATAGAGAAAGCTCAACCAACTGGGTGCAAACAACTGGTCGGGGTGTTCCTTTGCAGACTGTTCGAGGATTTCAAGCGCCTTTTCCATCTGTCCCATTCGCATGTAGGTGCTTCCCAAGCCGGCTGTCAGGAATGGGTTTGCGGGGTTGGCAGCGAGGCCGCGCTCGTAGGTATTGATTGCGTGGTCATATTCGAACAGTTTCGTAGCGTAGAGATATCCCAGAGCATCGTAGGAAAAGAGAAACTGCGGGTCGTTGGTGATGGCCTGTTCGTAGGCAACGATGGCTTGCTGGGGCGTTCCAATGCGGTAATGTATCCATCCGATTTTGCAATAGGCAGGCGCAGCGCCTGGATTCAACGCGATGGCACGCTGAAAAGCCTTCATTGCTTCATCCAGGCGGTCTGTCTCAAAATACGCTGACCCCAAATCCATGAAAGTGGTGAAGTTGTTTGGCCGGTTTCGCACAGCGCTCTCTGCATCAGCAATGGCTGATTCATGTTCAGTTGTTTTCATAAAAATACGTATCTTCTTATAAAAACCGGGGTTGGCCCGGCAGGGCGAAGCATTTCCAGCAACTATCCAATCGCAGCGATTCGTCGGGAAATGCTTCGCCCCTACTTCTCCTCACTCGCCCACACATACCTCATTTCGGCGCTTGCGCGCAGCAGGTCGTCCAGCCGTCCCTCCGCCTCCACACGCCCGTCCTTGAGCACGATGATGTGGTCGGCGCACTGTAGCGCGGTGCGCCGGTGCGACACGACCAGGCACGCGCGCCCAGCAGCGATCTGACCTTGAAACAGCCGCTCCCAAAGCAATTGTTCGGTTTCCACATCCAGCGCACTCGACACGTCGTCGAAGACCAGCAACGCCGCATCGCGCGCGAACATGCGCGCCGCCGCAACGCGTTGGATCTGCCCACCCGACAGCCGCATCCCGCGCGGGCCGATTACGGTCGCCAACCCATCCGGCATAGCAGCGAGATCAGCCTCGAACACGGCCTGGCGCACAGCATCCGCCACAACATCATCGGCGCGATCCAGCCCAAGCAGGATGTTGTCGCGCAGGGTGTCGCTGAACAAGCGCGGCGTTTGCGGCGTATACGCGGCAACCGGAGCGCGGAAGAACGCCGCAGCGTCCGCAGCAGCGACTGTGCGGCCATTCCAGCGGATATCGCCGCTGTCGCGCGGGAGCAACCCGAGCATGGCGCGCACCAGTGTGGACTTACCGCTGCCCACGCGTCCGGTGATCACGGTGAACGAGCCGGGTGTGATGCGCAGTGCCACATCCGTAATGCCATTGGTCGTGTCCGGGTAGTGATACGTCAGCCCGCTCACTGTCAGTTCGCGCAGCGGGTCGCGCGCGGGGCTGAGCGGTGGGGCGACGACCGCCTGCGGCGCCACCAGCGCTTCCGCTGGTTCAGGCTGGATCAGTTCGTGCATGCGGTTGATCGACACTTCCTGCTGTTTGTAGTCGCCGAAGAATGTGCCCAGTGTCGAAGGCATCTGCGTGGTAAACCACAGGTAATACACGAACAGCGCAAAGTCGCCAACCGTAAACTGACCGGCAGCCATGGACTGCCCGGCGAGCAACAGCATGATGCCCACCCCCAGGCTGACTGTTACGGAATTGATCGAGTCGATCCCTCGCCGCAGGACGGTCTGTTTCAGCGCCGCCGCCTGGCGTTTATCAGCCAGTTCGATCAAGTGCGCCGCAGTATCTTTCTCCGCATTCGCCACCTTGATCGCCTGCACGGCGCCGAATATCTCGCCCAGGAAGCCGGTGACCTGACCGGTGCTGTCGCGCACCTCCAGCCAGTACTTCATGATGCGCCCCCACACCATACGGGTGAGAATCGCGATGCCCATCAAGGGCAATAGCACAAGCACCGTTATGGGCAGGTTGATGCGTGCCATGATAATCGCCGCCGCAAGCGCAAACAGCACCTGCCCCGCCACTCCGGGCAGCCACATCGGAAAGTCAGATGTTTCACCGACGTCGTCGTCGAAGCGGTTGATTGCCTCGCCTGACGACAACGCGACGCTGCGCGCCAGCGCTCCCGGCCGCCGCAACACGCCCGCCATGATGTTGGCGCGCAGCAATCCACCCACCAGATAGCGGAAGGTCGGATCGCCCCATGCATCGCCGAACGACAGCATGAGGCGCGCCAGTTCCACCGAGACAAACAACCCCAGCAACGACCACACGCTCAGCCCGATCGGCGCAGCGCCGGTCAGTGTATCGAAGATCGACTTCTCAATTAACCCGGGCGCCAGCGGCGCTAGAATGCTCAGCACGATACACAGCACATAGACGAGATACGGCCATGGCTGGTAGCGAATGATGCGCCAGTTAAATGCCCACGTATTCATCGCGTTACACCTCCTCCGCAACAGCCACGGGCTCATTGCCGAGCGGCTCATTGCCGAGCGGCGCAGTGACTGGTTGCTCGTCATCGAGTAAATCATCAAGTCCCGTTTGCAACAGCTTGTAGAAACGCGTGTTCGGGTCGCGCGCCAGCGCCTCGCGCCGGCCATATTCGACGACGCGACCGTGTTCGAAGATGACGATGCTGTCGGCCTTCTGCACGGTGCGCAACCGGTGCGCGATGATGATGCCAGTGCGCCCGGTCATCAGCCGGCTCACGGCCTGGTCGAGCAGTTGCTCTGTGCCGGGGTCGAGCCGCGACGACGCCTCGTCCAGCACCACGAGCCCGGGATCCTTGAGAAACGCGCGGGCAAATGCCAGCAGCTGGCCCTCACCAGCCGACAGCCCGCCCAGCTTTTGAGCTAACGCAGCGCCGCCTTGCCCTTCACTCACGCGCGCTTGCACCCACTCCCACAACCCAAGCACATGCAATGCGGCTTCAATCTGCGCATCGGTGATTGCGCGGTTGAACAACGCCAGGTTGTCACGGACGCTCGCGTCGAAAAGCTGCACCTCCTGCGTAACCAGCGCAATGCGAGTGCGCAGATCGGCCAGCCCAACCAAGCGGGTGTCGATACCGCCCAGCCGGATCCCCCCGGCCTGCGGGTCGAACAGCCGGAACAGGACGCGCGTCAGCGTGCTCTTGCCGCTGCCTGTGCGCCCCAGCACGCCGACGATCTCGCCCGGCACAATCTGGAGCGACACGCCGTCGAGCGCCAGGGTCGCCTCGTCATAGCGGAAGGTCAAATCGTCTATCTCGACCGACAGCGCGCCCGTGGGAAGCTGCCGGCGAGACTCATCGGGGGCGTCGCGCACAACAGGCTGTTCAGCAAACAACGCGCTCACACGCCCGATGGCGGCGCCAGCCTGTTGCAGGTTCTGCACCTGCCGGCGCAGGCTGTCGAGAGGACCCGCCAGCAACGCGATGTAGGCGACGATGAGATACGTCGTCCCGATGCTGATCTGGCCGCTCTGATACAGCCAGATGCCGATGCCCAGCCCAACCGCATACCCGATGGCATGCAACCCGCCAGTGGCGATGGTGGTGATATTGCTGACCACGCGCGCCGTGCGATGGCTGCCGAGCATGGCCAGTGTCAGGCGATGCAGTCGCGCCAGGATGTAGCTCTCGGCGCCCGCGGAGCGGATATCCTCCGTGCCCAGCAGTCGCTCTTCGAGAAAGCTGTAGTGTGCTGCCTCGGCCTGTTGCGAGACCGCCCATTGCCGCACGCCCAGACGTTGTAGACGCGACAGCAAGGCCAGAGCGGTGATGACGTAAACAGTTATGCCGGCGCCGATGCGCCAGTCCTCGGCAAAGAGCGCGACCAACACACCGACCAGCAGCAGCCCGTTACCGATGAGCTGCGCGATAAAGGCAGACAGCAGATGACCGAGCGCCGCGACATCGCCATCGATGCGCTCGATCAATTCGCCTGGCGCGTGCAACCGGTGAAACGGCAGGTCCAGCCGCAGGCAGTGCAATACCAGATCGGCGCGCAACGCGTTAGTGGACTTCCACGATATAAACTCACTAAGATAGTCGGCAGCGAGCCCGACACCCTGACGCGCGAAGGCAGTCAGCAGGAACACGATTGCGCCGGCAATCAGCGCGGTGGCAACCGCACTACTCGCGGCTGCGGCGCCTCGCGCAGTATCGATGAAAAAACGCACGACTTGCGGGTTGACGAGCGCCAGCCCGATGCCGCACAACAATAAGACCGCCAGCAACGCCACGCGCTGCCACTGCGGTTTGAGATAGGTTGAGAGTAACTCGCGATCACTCATCTGTTCACAATCCAGGAAATACACATGCGTGGAGAAGCGAACGCTTCACCACATAAAACATGACGACAGGCGCAGACGAGACAAGAGATGTCTCCGCGACCAGAACTTCGTGGGGCACGAAAAAGAGGGACGCCACGCGCTCGTGGGAGCGTGGCCAAGTCAACCTATAACGTCAGACCGGCTATCCGGTCCGCGATGCAGAGAGGGTAGCGGTCTAGCGTGAGTGAGTTGATAGGGCGCACAAACCATACTGTGCTTGTGACGTAGTGGTAAAAGTTGTCATATCGCGCCTCCTGAAATCTATAAACAAACGAGTTGGGTAACGCGGGAAGTTTACCATAAACCGAACGGTTTTTATCTGCTGGCACGATAAAGACTTCTCCCCATCCATATCCCGACCATGCAGTATTGGAGCAGTTGTATTCCATCTTCTACTCATCCTTACCGGGACGACGGTCACCGGGTAGACCCGATGTGGCTGCAAACATGAAGTGGATGAAGCTGCTTTAGCTGGGAGCCGCGACCAACCGTGACGGTAATCGCTGCTCAAGGGCGGCGCCTATTGATGACACGCCCCGGCTAAAGCCATCGGCCTCCTCCTCTCCTCCGCTCGATTGCTACTGCGTGCTGCGTTTGACCTCGGGGAACTGCGGCAGTGGCGCAGCAGTCCCTCTCAGCGTGTTGTCAAAAAACGCGACTGTCATCGCGCGCACGATGTCAAATGCGCGCTGGGCTGCGATGGGGCCTTTGCTGTAGCCGAAGAGTAGGGCGATCGGCGTAAACGTCGCCGTGTCATCGAAGTCGTGGTGGCCGGCGCCGGCGATGTAGAAGTCATTTTCGGGCGTGGCCAGGTGCGGGACGAGATGCAGGAACCGTGCGCGGTTGGCCGGCGCAAAGAAGGCGAGCGCGGGGTCGCTGAACAGGAACAGCGCCGGTTGCGTCAACCCTTTCGCAATCACCTCGTCGCTGACCGGCCCTGCCCACGGGTCCAGCCCAATCGCCGCCTTGCAGCGCGCGTCCTCGGCGCAGAACTGGATCGTCGATCCGCCGCCGGTCGAATGCCCGAATGCCCCGATGCGCGTGAAGTCCATATGCCCGGCGAGGATATTCGCGGCGCTCGCGCCGGGCTGCGTCGCGGTCAGGTGTTCGAGTGCGTTCTGCACGAAGATTGTGTCGTCAGTCCATTGCCGCCCCAGCCGCAGCGCCGCGCGCGTGTACTCCTCACTTTTTGTGTCTTTCGGGAGCACGGCCGGGTTATACGGCACGATGTGACCGTCGGGGAAGACCGCATCGAGGGCGGCATAGGGATGCAACGTAGAGACGACGATATAGCCACGGCTGGCGAGTTCTTCGACGAGGAAGGTGTCCTGGCTGGTGATCCCGCCGAGTCCGTGCGAGAAGTGCAGCACTGGATACTGTGGTTCCACAGCAGCAAGCGGCGCATCCTGAACCGAGTGCGCGCGCGCATAGACCAGGTGGGAGAAGAAGAACGACGGCAGCCCGCCGCTGCGCGCGAATGCGCCCGTGATGCGCTCGATGCCGCTTACCCATGGGGCGTTGGGTGCAGCCGTCGTCTGCGCCGGGTACCACACCCGCGCGAGCAACTCGCGCGGCGTGCCTGGGTTGGGCGCATACGGGTCGATGCGCGACGCGTCGGTCAAGGCAAACGAGAGCGTCCCGACCGGGTAGGGACCGGTGGGCGCGGGCAAGACCGGCACGGGAAAGAGCATTGCCGGCGCGGCGACTAAAACAGCCAGCAACAGCCCCAGCGCCGTCTGGCCGATGCGGAAGGCGAAACGGCGGGGGGATGGCGAGGTAGTGCGTTTCAGCAGGCTGAGTAGCGACAGGATTGCCGTGATGGCGATCACGACATCGAGCGGCAGCATCTGCCAGCGATATCCTTCGATTGCCGCCTGGGCAACCGCCACGATACCGGCAGCGATGCCGATCCAGGCGTGTAACCGCCCGCGCCGTTGGGATGGCGCGAGCAGGATCAGAACGTAGATGACATAGATCAGGACGGCGGCGGTTTCAAGGGTTCGCATGTGGCGTCACTTTACCCCATGTTCGAAACCGATTTCAGTCGACAGTGTTACTCGATCTCTTCAATCGGTATGCGGCGACCAGCCTGTGCGCTCTCGCGCGCCTGAGCGATGCGCTTGAGAAAACGTTCATCATTTTCGAGTCGAAACTCGAACCAGTCGTCTTCATCCTTGAAGCCGATGAGCACGCCTGCCGGCTTGCCGTGTCGCGTGATCACGATCTGTTCGTCTTCGGCCAGGCGCAGATAGCGCGACAGATCATCCTTGACTTCACTCAGTGCTACCTCTTTCATCTTTTACCCCTTCGGCTGCAAGCCATCAGCAACATCTTTTTTGATGATTGCCAGTATTTCCACTTCGTTGTTTTTTACATCGTAATAGACGCGTATATCGTCAACACGCAGCTGATATTGTGGTTTGGATAGGCCTTTCAGCCTTTTGATACGGCTCTTACTCGCTTTGGTTGGTTCAAAACCCAGGTGCGCAGCAATATGCTCACGAATGGCTGCGCGGTCAGTCGCGATTAATTGATTGAGGTCATCTACTGCCTCTTGGACGAGATAAATATTATATCTCATTCTGGCTATACTCTAGCTAGATTATATGCGATATCACTTTATCAAAACGATCGTAGGATTGCTTGCATTAGGGTTGTTAGCGCTTGTGGCGATATTTTCTACCCAGCCGGCGCAGGCAGAGACGCGCACGGTGACCAGCACTCTTGATAGCGGACCGGGCACGTTACGCCAGGCCGTGTTCGACGCGAATACGGGTGACACAGTGATATTCGCCCCCGCGGTGTTCAGCGCGCCCATGACTATCACATTGGCTACACAAATCAAGATTACCGCATCGCTGACCATCGACGGCGCAGCGGGCGACGTATCCATGCCCACCATCAGCGGTGGGAAGGCGACGTCAATTATCGCAGTGGATTTCGATGCCGCTATAGTTCTGAACAGGTTGCGCATCCTGGATGGATACTGCGATAGATGCTATGGAGCAGGCATTGGCAACAGCGGTGTGTTGACTGTCACCAATTGTCAAATCATCGGCAACACCGGCGATTTAGGCGGAGGTGTGACGAACTATCTGGGAATTGTTACGATCTCCAACACGGTATTCATCGGCAACCTCAGTCCGTATGGCGGCGGTATTCTGAATATTGGCTCGATGGAGGTGAGTAACAGTTCATTCATCAGCAACGCTGGGTACCCACCAGAGACTGGAATCGGCGGAGCGATCCGCAACTACCAGAATGCGAGTCTCACTATCAGGAATAGCACCTTTGCCGGCAATCGCGCTTATTATGGCGGCGCGATTGCCAACGAGTCAAGGCTCAATTTGGTAAACACGACGATTGTGGCAAATGAAGCCCGCTTCGGGGGTGGGATATTTGCCTTCAGTGATGCATCCACGGGAGTGACGAATACGATCCTCGCGAATAATACATCTGGTAGGAACTGCGATTTCAATGAGGCGTATTCCCCTGACGTTAACGTAATTCGCAGTCACAACCTGGAAGATCAAAACACGTGTGGGTTTACCGACGCTCACTCGCTGACCAACACCGATCCACTACTGGGCGTCCTTGGCTATCATGGCGGCCAAACGCTGGTATTTCCGCTGCTGGCTGGCAGCCCGGCACTCGGCGTGGGCGATGTCGTGTCATGTCCTACAATAGACCAGCGGGGCTTCCCACGACATGTGCCGGTGCGATGCGATATGGGCGCGACCGAGGCTTATCTGTACTGGCGGTTTGCGCCTATCATGCGCCGGTGAGTGCAGCATCTACAGGCCGGACTATATTACAGCCTGCGAACCTGGATTTGTGATACATTAACACCATCAAAGGAGCACATGCATGTCAGATAGACAACAACGATACGTCATTGTCACAGGCGGCAGCCAGGGTATTGGTTTGGCCGCAGTACAAAAGCTGGCCGCGCAAGGAAGCCACATTGTCATCGCTTCCCGCAATCAGCAGGTGAGCGCGCAGGCTATCGCGAAAGTCAAGGCCACAACGCCAGGCGCGCAAATCGAAGCATTACCACTTGACCTGGCCTCGTTCACGTCCGTGCGCGAGTTCGCCGCCGTCTACAAGTCAAAAGGGTATCCGCTGCACGTGTTGATCAACAACGCCGGCGGGATGATCTATGGCAAACAGGCGCGTTTCTCGCCCGATGGTTTTGAGCTGACGCTACAGACCAACCACCTCGGACACTTCCTGCTCACCGACTTGTTTCTCGACCTGCTCACAGCGTCCGCGCCGGCGCGCGTGGTGAACGTCTCGTCACAAACGCACATCCCTGGTTTCGGCGGCGGACCTCCGCCCGACCTTGATCTGGACAATCTGAAGGCCGAGAAGTACTACAACGCGGCGGTGTTCTACAAAAACGTGAAGCTCATCACGATGTGGTTCACCTATGAGATGCAGCGGCGCGTGGCCGGGAGCGGCGTCACGTCAAATGCCATGTGCCCTGGATTTGTGCCGCAGTCGATCGGCGAGCGACGCACCAATCCGTTGTCGCGCTTCATGTATCTGCAGGTGCTCGCGCGCATGCCGTTTGCGCGCTCGCTCGAACAGGCATCCACGTCGCTCGCATACACGGCTACCGATCCGGCTATGGAAGGCGTGGGAGGCAAGTTCATCGTCGACTGCAAGGAGAAACGCTCCAGCGACGAATCATATGACGAGCAGAAGGCGCGCAAGATGTGGGATATGAGCCGGCAATGGTGCGGGCTGCATTAGAAGAAAGACAGGAGTGTAAACAAATGACCATCAAGGTAGGCGTGCTCGGGTTTGCACATGGGCACGTGAATATGTATTGCAATCAGTGGCGCGATAACCCCGCGCTCGATATCTCGGTCGTAGCCGGCTGGGATCACGACGCTGCGCGGCTGGCACAAAACGCGCGCAACTATGGCTTTCAACCCTATGCGGATGTCAGCGCCCTGCTGGCCGGTTCAGCCGTCGATGCGGTGATCGTCTCTGCCGAGACATCCCGCCATGCGGACCTGGTCGAACAGGCCGCCGCCGCGGGCAAGGCCATTGTGCTGCAGAAGCCAATAGCGCTCACGCTTGACCAGGCCGACCGCATCGTTGCTGCGGTGAACGCGCGCGGCGTGCCGTTCACGATGGCGTGGCAGATGCGCGTTGATCCGCAAAACGTCGAGATCAAGCAACTGCTCCAGAGCGGCAAGCTGGGCAAGTTGTTCATGGTGCGGCGCCGTCATGCGCTCAACACACACGAGTGGGGCAACTTCAACACGCTGTGGCATGCGAAGCCCGAATTGAATCGTGACATCTGGGCTGACGACGCCTCACACGCGATTGATTTCATCCACTGGTTGCTGGGGGCGCCCGAAACCGTGACTGCCGAGATTGACTCGCTGCTCGACCCCTTGGTGCCCAACGACAACGGCATCGCGATTTACCGCTATCCCGGCGGGCCGCTGGCCGAGGTAGTCTGCTCGTTTACCTGTCCCGCCGCGGAAAACACCGTGGAGGTGATCGGGGAGAAGGGCAGCATCATCCAAAACTACGGCGACGTGCCCAGCGCCAATGTGCCGCGACCCGAAGGCGCGCGCGGCCAGAAGTGGTACATCTCAGCGGAGAAGCAGTGGACCTACAGCGAGATTGCATCGCCGCCCAACCATGGTCATCGCATCGCCGGGCTGGCCGCCCCGATCTCGGAGTTCCTGCATGGCAAGCGCCCGCCCATTGCGACCGTCGAAGAGGGGCGCACTACGCTGCGCATGACGCTGGCGTGCTATATCTCCACGCGTGAAGGCCGCCGCGTGCGCATCGACGATCCTGCAGTTCAGAAAGTCTGATCGCCTAAAAACTTCACGGCGCGCTTAACAGAAAACGAGAGAGGGTGAAAAACCGCCTCTCTCGTTTTTGGTTCCTTTTTGATTTCATTGGGCAATTGGGCAATTGGGCAACCGTCAGGCAGCCTTTGTGGGAAACATGCGCGCCGACGTGCCGGCGACGATGCCGATGTTTTTACCATCGACTTTTAACTGATACTCACGCACCGACCACTTATACTCATATCGAGCAACGTGCCAGCGCCCGTCGACGAGAACTTCAATCAAGTCTCCGTCCTGCAAGTCACGATCACTTATGCGCCAGCGGCCAGGCCGGTGCTCATTTGGCTGTAACCCATCCATATAACGTCCCTTCCTGTTTTAAATAGTATGCAATACGTTGAATCGGCCCTGTGCGTGTCAGGGTTGACCATCTGCAGAATGAATGCGAAGAACGCCTGTTCATCTTAGCAGAGAAAAGGCGAAAAACGCAGACTCCGGGCATTCCCCGGAGTCTGTTCGTAACAAATCTGTGCTGAGCGGTGGGAAACTATGGGCAGTAGAAGGTGCGCGCGCCGCCAGTAACTGAGTGTCCAGCGTTATCCGTCGCAGTCACCTTGGTCTTGTGCCAGCCCTTCGCCAGCGACATCAGCTTGCATGCATCCGTGTAGGACTGCCAGGTCTTTACATCACCATCGACGCTGAAGGCTTTGGTTGCAATGCCCGATCCATAGTCTACGGCGGATGGGGTAATGTTCACTTTCCAACTGCGCCCGTACCACAAATACGTTGCGACAGTGGGCGCATAGCGATCGCAGTGGATGACCTTGTACGGGCCGACGCTCGCCGAGTTCCACTTTGCATCCACCGCATACACACGGGCAGTGTGCACGCCGTCGCGCAGATAGTACAACGCACAGACGTTGGTGTAAGTCTTGTTGGCCGTGCCGCGGTAACGGCCGTCAATGTAGAAGTAGGAGTACAGTCTCGCGCCGCTGGTCGTCGATGCCGTTGCGGTGCATGAAGGATTCCACGTTTCCTGACAGTCCAGCACCACTGAGACGGGTTGTGGAATTGGCGACTTCACCGCGCTGACCGGGGTGAGAGGCTTGCCTGCATTCGCCACACCAAAAACGACGAACAGTGCGGCGATCATAATGGCCGCGCTGACCACCACGTTGCGCACCAGAGAGGCGCGCAAGACTGCGCCTATTGCCGTCCAGATTTTATCAATCTGCACTTTATCGATCCTGTCTAAACTGGATACTTTCTGTTTCATATGGCTCCCCTTTCCGGATTATTCTACTCCCTTGCTGAATAAATGCACAATAAGTGCAATTGCGTACCTGTTGGCTGACAGCACACTAGAATAGGCGGGTGACACTCGAAAAACACGCAACAATACCTTCATATGGACAGCAGGCGCGCCGGGCGCGCAATGTGGCTGTTATGAAAGCGATATTAGCAGGCTTTTTCCTGCTCATCGTCGTTTTCACACTGCCCAGCCCTGTCAGCCTGATCGTCAGTCTGGTTGATCTCGCATTTGTGCCCGTTTTCGTGCTGCTGGCGCGTCGCTCGCCGCGGGTCGCGGCGTATGCGCTGGTGCTGGAAACCGCGCTTGCGCTCACGCCGCGCCAATTCGTGCAAGGGTACGCCAATGCGGTGAACTGGCCTATCTATATCGTCATCCCGCTCATCGCTATCTATATGTTGCGGACGCCGCGCGCAGGGATGTGGGGCGCAATCCTCACCGGTATCGTCGCGTTGCCGGTGATGGCCCTCGCGGCGTTTACTCTACCGCCCGGGATGCGCCCAGGCGATGTGTTCACTGCGCTCGCCTTCGTGACCAGTCTGATGGTCGGCGCCGCCATCATCGTGAGCGACATGGTTCGTGATGAGCCATCCGTGAAATCTGACAAGTGACGCGCGATGGATGAAATGCCAATAGCTTTCGCTCGGTCACTGGCTGAAATCCCGAACTTGGTTTGTCTTGGTTCTGCACGACTGAGAAATCTGGGTTAAAATGTATTGCTTTACGCACTTAATCATATAAATACACGTGCGCCGATTGGGCGCGCGTTTTTCTTAAGGAGAAACACAAAATGGGTCCACTACCAAAGCGCAAGTTTTCATGGGGTCGCACACATCGCCGCCGCGCGCACGATGCTCTGGAGCCCGTGCAACTCGTCGCCTGTGACAACTGCGGCGAGAAGAAGCTGCCGCACACCGTCTGCTCAAACTGCGGCTACTACGCCGGCCGTGAGGTCGTCTCCGTGGGTTCTGCAGATGATAAGAAGAAGAAGGCCAGCAAGTAAGAGCCTGTCCGAATAGGGCGATATCACCGGGCACATCTCTATATATGTCCACTGCATACGTCTTTCCCGGCCAGGGCTCACAGTTTGTGGGCATGGGCGCAGAGTTGTCGCGCCTGCGTCCCGTCGCCAGAGGCATCTTCAGTCGCGCCGACACTGCGTTGGGTTTTGACCTGACGCAACTGTGCTTCGAAGGGCCTGAGGCCGAACTGGGCGCGACCTATAACACCCAACCCGCCATCTTCACCCACAGCATCGCTGCGTGGGAGACGATTCAATTGTCGGGCGAGATCGAAGCGCCCGCGTTTGTGGCCGGGCACAGCCTGGGTGAATTGAGCGCCCTGTGCGCAGCCGGCGCGCTGAGTTTCGAAGACGGCGTCAGGCTCGTGCGCGAGCGCGGCCGGCTGATGAAGCTGGCCGGCGAACGCGCCCCCGGCAGCATGGCCGCCGTGCTCGGAATGGACGCCGCCGCCTTGCGCGAAGTGTGCGAACAGGCTAGCGCCCAGGTTGCCGCACTAGGCGCTCCGCCAGTGGTGCTTGCCAATGACAACTGCCCCGGCCAGATCGTGATCTCGGGCGGGAAGGAAGCGGTGGCTGCCGCCGGTGTGCTCGCCAAACAGCGCGGCGCCAAGCGCGTCGCTCCGCTCCCCGTGAGCATCGCGGCGCATTCACCGCTGATGAGCAGCATCGCGGACGAATTCGCCGCAGCCGTAAACGCCACGGCTTTCAGCATCGCGCGCGTGCCGGTGATCGCCAACACGACCGCGCTTCCAATAACGCACCCTGACGATCTGCGCGCCGAACTGTGTGCGCAACTGACTTCGCCAGTGCGTTGGACCGACAGCGTCAAGCTCATGGCCGCACAGGGCGTCGTCAGCTATGTGGAAGTCGGTCCGAAGGATGTGCTGTGCAGCCTCATCAAGCGCATCGCGCCGGGCGCAGAAACCCGCGCCATCGGTTAGTCTTTATCCTCTCCGTTGGTCCCGTTAATCAGGAAATAACAGGAATTACATGCAACTGACAGGCAAATCCGCAATCGTTACCGGCGCATCTCGTGGTATCGGCAGCGCCATCGCCATTGACCTGGCGGCGCGCGGCGCTTTGGTGGTGGTCAACTACAACAGCAGCGCAGCCTCGGCGCAGGAAGTCGTCGCAACGATCACCAGTGCAGGCGGCAAGGCCATCGCAATCAAGGGCGATGTCAGCAAGCTGGATGAAGCCAATGCGTTGGTCAAGGCGGCTATCGATGCGTATGGCAGGCTGGATATCCTGGTGAATAACGCCGGGACGACGCGCGATACGCTGCTCATGACCATGAAGGAAGACGACTGGAACACGGTGATGGACACCGATCTGAAGAGCGTCTTTAACTGCAGCAAGGCCGCGATTCGCCCGATGATCCGCCAGCGCAGCGGGCGCATCATCAATATTTCGTCGGTAGTCGGGCTGTCAGGTCAAGCCGGGCAGTCGAACTACGCGGCTGCGAAGGCCGGCGTGATCGGCTTTACCAAGTCACTGGCGCGCGAAGTGGGCTCTCGCAGCATCACTGTGAACGCGGTGGCGCCGGGCTTCATCCCCACAGCGTTGACCAACGTGCTGACCAATGAACAGAAAGAAGCAACCATGAAGATGACGCCGCTCGGGCGCTTTGGCAAACCCGAAGAAGTCGCTTATGCAGTATCATTCCTTGCAAGCGATGAAGCGGCCTTCATCACCGGAGTGGTGCTCACGGTGGATGGCGGCCTGGTGATGCAATAATGAATGGCAAAGTAACGATCTCACCCGAAGTCATACGTGATATCGCCCGCGTGACCACACTGGCGACGCCCGGAGTGCTGGCCCTGGTCGAGCGCCAGCCCAGGCACAAGCACAGTCCCGTCGACACCGGCGTGGATGTGGAGATGGACGAGGACAAGGTGTCCATCCGCCTCCGCATCATCGCGGCAGTCAATCAGCCGTTGCTCAAGCTGGGTGAGCACATCCAGACGACAGTGGCAGCGGCCGTTGCAGAGATCGCGGGTATCGCGGTCGCCTCTGTGGATGTCTCCTTTGAAGACGTAAGAAGCAAATCGTGAAAGAAAGACATGACGCGCGGGTGATGGCGCTGCTGGTGCTATATGAAGCCGATACCGCCCAGCATCCCGCCGGGCTGGTTTTGACGCGACACTTGCGCGAAGACGAGAACGTCACCGGCGAGTCGCGCGAATACGTCTCCATACTTGTCAGCGGTGTGATCAATGATCTGGCTGCGCTGGATGCCGTATTGGGAGAGTGCGCGCCCGACTTCCCCCTCGACAATATCGCGCCGATAGATCGCAACATCCTGCGCATCGCATTGTTTGAGATGAAGGCGGCGCTGGCGCCCCCCAAAGTGGTGATCAACGAGGCGATCGAGATATCAAAGGAATTCGGCAGCGAATCGACGCCGCGCTTTGTCAACGGCGTGCTGGGCGCTGCGGGGCCGAAAGTGTCCAGTGTTCACATGAGCAACTAAACCACCCCGGGCGAAGGGGCGCCGTTTAAAGGAGTGATGATGATTCTGCACCTTGTCGC
Organism: uncultured bacterium; assembly: GCA_903921365.1. GTDB lineage: Bacteria > Chloroflexota > Anaerolineae > J036 > Brachytrichaceae > CAIXPS01. The sequence goes on from CAIXPS010000320.1 coordinate 20,609, forward strand.
TAAAAAAGCGTGGGAATCCAGGCCGGTCGATCAACCCTATCTCCCCGATGCATTTAGTAAAGACGGCTTTATGCACTGCACGCAGGGCGATGCCCTGATGCTGCAGGTGGCCAACCACTTTTACAAAGATGTGCCGGGCGATTTTCTGGCGCTCGATATCGATGAGCACAAGGTGACCGCCGAGATCAAATGGGAAGTAGCGTCGCATCCCGCTTCAAACGCACCCAGTGCGCCAAGTGCGCCCGTCGTCCCCGATGCGCCTGCGTCGCATGACGCGCCTTCTGCGCAACCTCCCGCTGACGCTATACAGACTGAGGTGATGCCGCCCGAAGCCAAAGCAGAGTTTGGTTCCACACCACCGGCGTCTGCCGTGGTTGCCCCAGTTGCCGCGCCCACTGATCCACTGTTCCCGCACATTTACGGCCCGCTCAATCTCGACGCCATCGTCTCCATCCGTCGCGCCGTTCGCGCGAGCGATGGGACATTTATCCGTTTCGTGCTGCTCGATCCATCAACCCCGCAAGGCATGAACCTTAAAAAGCCGTCCGAACTGGCGCGCGAACTGGTGGATGCCACCGGCGAGTTCTCTGATGCGCTGGCGCGGTATAAGGACAAGATCGAAGCGCACATCGACGAACTTGACAAGAACATCAAAGGCAAACTCGGTTGACCATGACAACACCCACCTTCGACCACTATTTTCGCTACGCTGAACTGACCGATATCCTGAACGACTTCGCCGTCCGCTTCCCTGCGCTGTGCAAAGTAACCTCGCTGGGCAAGAGTTACGAGGGCCGCGACATCTGGTGCGTGACGCTGACGAGCAGCACAGGCGGCTCGGATACCGTCAAGCCCGCGTTCTGGGTGGACGCCAACATCCACGCCACCGAAATCTCGCCGACGTCCTGCGCCGTCTATACCATCAACAAGATACTGAATGGTTACGGCGCGGATGCGAAGATCACGCGTCTGCTCGACACGCGCGCACTGTACATTGTGCCGCGCGTGAACCCCGACGGGGCCGAGTTGTACCTCGACGAGCGTCATCGCAGCATCCGGTCGAGCACGCGCCCGTATCCGCGACTCGATAAGTTAGACGGCCTATACGATCACGACGTGGATGGCGATGGGCGCATCCTGACCATGCGCATCAAGGATCCCAATGGCCCGTGGAAAGCGCACCCGACGGATGCGCGCCTGATGATCGCGCGCGACCCTGACGACGCCAACGAGGATGGTGTGACCCACTATCGGTTGTTGCCCGAAGGGCTGATCCGCAACTATGACGGCGTGAACATCAAGATCGCCCCGCCGCTCGAAGGCCTCGACTTGAATCGCAACTTCCCGATGGAATGGACGGTGGAGGGTGAACAGCGCGGCGCCGGGCCATACCCGGCCAGCGAACCGGAAGTGCGCGCGATCGTTCAATTCGTCGTCGATCACCCCAACATCACCGGCGGCATCACCTATCACACCTTTGCCGGCGCATATCTGCGGCCCTATAGCGCGCATCCCGACGACTATTTCAAGACCGAAGATTTATGGACGTACCAGGAGATCGGCAAAGCCGCTACGCGCATTACGGGCTATCCCGCGATATCGGTTTTCCATGACTTCAAGTACCACCCGAAGGACACGACCAAAGGCGCATTCGACGACTGGATGTACGACCACCTGGGCGTGTACGCGTGGACGTGCGAAATCTGGGGGCCCATGCAGCAGGCCGGCATCGAGATGAAGAAACCAGGCGGTGGGTATCAGTTCATCGATTGGTATCGCGATCATCCGATCGAGGATGACTTGAAGCTGTTGAAGTGGAGCGATGAGAAACTCGACGGCAAGGGATTCATCGCATGGTATCCGGTGCAGCATCCCCAGTTGGGCGAGGTCGAGCTGGGCGGGTGGAACGACGAGTATTGCTTCCGCAACCCGCCGCCGCACCTGCTGGAGAAAGAGATCGCGCCCCACGCGGACTTTATCGTCTGGCACGCGCTGATCTCGCCGCGCATCGAGTTCAACGCGCTCACCGTGAACGCGATTGGCGATGGCGCCTATGCCATCCGCGCGGTCGTGCAGAACACCGGTTGGCTACCCACATCCGTCAGCGGGCGCGCGCAAGAGAAGTCACTGGCGCGACCCATCGAAGTGGATTCGCCCTGCCGCCAGGCGCGACGCTGCTCAACGGCAAACTGCGGGTGGAGGCCGGGCAACTGGCTGGCCGCGCGCTCAAGTCGCATGCTTACGACATCAACGATGCCACAAATGACCGCGTAAGCGTCGAATGGGTAGTGCGCGCGCCGGCAGGTAGCGCCGTCACCGTGAAGGCAACCAGCCAGCGCGCTGGGACGATCACACGCGAAGTAGTACTGCCGTAGGAGCGGTAAGCGCCGCAGGCATGCTTCGGTTCGACATCCGGCGCTATGCGACGGTGTCCTCGACAATGGATATCGCGCGCGAACTGGCCGAGGGCGGCGCGCCCGAAGGCCTGGTCGTGGTTGCGGATGAGCAAACGGCCGGGCGCGGGCGTTCGGCGCACGCGTGGTACTCACCCCCCGGCCAGTCGCTGTGCGCCTCTATCCTGTTGCGCCCTCAGCTCACCCCCGCGCAGATCGGCTGGGTGACGATGATCGCGGCGCTTGCGGTGGCAGAGGAGATAAGAGAGATTCGAGATTCGAGATTGGAGATTAACGACGACATGCGCCCGGTTTCGGCGCAAAGCGCCCAATCCCTTATCTCCAATCTCCCATCTCCCATCCCTAATCTCTCCTCTCCCCTCTCCATCAAGTGGTTCAACGATATTCACGTTGATGGGCGCAAGGTGTGCGGGATACTGGTTGAGTCGTCGATCACCGGCGACCGGCTCGATTACGCCGTGCTGGGCATCGGGCTGAACGTGAACACGCGGTTTGACGACGCCCCGGCTGACGTGCGCGCGCGCGCGACGAGCCTGCGCGAGGCGTGGAATCTGCGCGCGCCGCTGGATCGCTCGGAAATCCTGCAACAGATTTTGATACGCTTCGAGGCGCGCTATGCGCATTTGGTGATGACGCGCATCAGCCCGGCGCGCGAATACGCGGCTGCCCTGGAGACGTTGGGTCGTGAGGTGCGCATTCAATCAGGCGGTGAGATCATCAGCGGACTGGCCGCGCGGATCGAGGAGGACGGCGCGCTGATTGTAAAGACAGCCGGCGGCGACAGACGAGTAGGATTTGGGGATGTCATCTGAAATCGGAAGGCGAAAACGTAAATAAGCGGTCCGCACATCCTGCTCTTTAATCATTTCTTGTGTGGCTACGCACTGGAGCATGTCTCAGCATCGATAAGCCAGAAACAAATCATAAGGTTTTGTCAGGTTGCGCTAATCCGCTTATTGCTTTCAATTATAAGTCTGCGCAGGCGGTTTGTCATCCGCCGAAATGCGTATTTGTCACAGCAGACAATGCGAGGGTCACAGCCTCTTCGATGCTGAGGCGCCTGCCGACTTCGAACGCGGCGTTGAACTCACCTGGCCCAAGCGCCAGCCGCATCATTGCGATAGCGCCCTCATGCGGCACCCGGTACTGGCGGTCTAGTTGAGCCTTTAACACTTCTGTGGCCGCCATGACTGCGCCGGACAGTTGGGCGGAACGCGCGGCGAAGCGCGCCTGCCGTCCGCCTTCCGCGCGATCGGCCATCAATGCCGCGAGCGCTGCCAGCCCCTGCGCCGTCTGTCGCCGGTCGCCGATGGCGTTCGACTGCGCCAGACCGGCCTTAAGCAGAATCTGCGACTGATCGAGCCTGCCCTCGGTGCGCGCCAGCATGCCCAGGCTGATGGTGCATTCGGCGCTGCCGCGTTTATCGCCGATGGCGCGCCGCAGCGACAGGCTCTGGTCGAACAACTGCCGCGCGGTCGTGTGATCGGCGCGCAAGACAGCCAGCGAGCCGAAGCTGTGCAATGCCCACGCGAGGACCCGCCGGTTGCCCATGTCGCGCGCCAGGATCAGGCTCTCCTCCAGCAACGTTCGCGCCGTCTCGTCGTCGCCCTCCTGGCACGCGGTATCGCCCGCGTTGTTCAACACCCATGCGACGCCCAGCTTGTTGGCGCGTTCGCGAAAAATGGCGAGGCTCTCGTCATAGCGCGCCTGAGCGGCTGTGTAATAGCCCTGATGGTGCAGCACCTCGCCGATATTGCTCAACGCCCACGCAACGCCATCGCGATCTTCGGCAGCCCGAAAGAGCGCGAGGCTATCGTCGTAGTACGACCGCGCCAGGCCATAGTCGCTTTGCACGAGCCCGAGGTTGCCGAGGCTGAGCAATGCCCACGCGATTCCTGGCTGATCCTCGAGTGCGCGCCGCAGCGCCAGGCTCTCCTCAAATAAGGCGTGGGCGGCCCCATAGTCGGCGAGGTTGGCGGCTACGTTGGCGAGGTTGAATAACGCATATGCAATGCCGCGCTGATCTCCCATGGCGCGGCGCAATCCCAGGGATTCCTCAAACAACTTGCGCGCCATGAGGATGTCGCCTTGCTCACCGGCGACGGCGCCGAGGTTGTTGAGCGTCAACGCAATCTGCGCCGCGTCGCCAATGGCGCGACGCAACTCAAGCGCCTGCTCGAACAATGGGCGCGCCTGCGTATGATCGCCGCGCGTCGCCGCGATCTCGCCGAGGTTGTTTAGCGTCCACGCGATGCCGACGTTGTCGCCCACTTGCCGGAACAACGCGTGGCTTTCCTCGAACAGCGTTTGCGCTGTCGTATAGTCGCCCTCGTTGACTGCCGCAATGCCCGCGCGCAGGCGCGCGATGGCCGCGCTTCGTATATCGTCCATGTCTAGATGTGCATGATACTTGATGTGCGGCGTGGTGGCTTATGATTAGCATGTGCCAATGATTGACCCGATGATTGACCCGGTGATTGACCAACCTGGAAAGCTGTTCCTGGGACGTGACTATGATCTCGCCCAAGGCAAGGCGCTCGATGCGCCCTTTATGCTCCCCATGCGCGACCTGACGACACATGCGGTGTGCCTGGGCATGACCGGCGCCGGTAAGACCGGGCTGGGCATCTGCCTGCTGGAGGAGACGTTGTTGCAGGGCGTCCCGGTCATCATCATCGACCCCAAAGGCGACATCACCCATCTGGCGCAGTCGTTCCCCGACCTTGCGCCAGTGCAGTTCAAGCCATTACTGGACGACGACGAGGTCGCGCGTTGGAAGAACGGGCTGGCCGACTGGGGCATTGGCGAGGATCGCGGCGAGGATCGCGGCGAGGATCGCATACAGAAGATGCGCGACCGTGTGGCGGTTGATGTCTACACCCCCGGCAGCGACGCCGGCATCAGGGTGAACCTGCTGCAGGGGCTGAACCCGCCCGACCCATCCAACGGGTTGACGTGGGAGCACAACGCCGCGGCGCTGCGCGAACGCATCGCCCAGATCGTCTCTGCGTTGCTTGATCTGGCGGGCATCGCTTCGGACCCGCTCAAAGGGCGCGAGCACATCCTGTTGTCTACGATCTTCGAGACGACCTGGCGCGTCGGGAACCCGATCGACATCAACCTGCTCATCCGCATGATCCAGGAACCGCCGGTGTCGCGCATCGGCGTCTTCGATATGAATGTGTTCTATCCAAAGGCCGAGCGCTTCGATCTGGCGATGGCATTGAATAACCTGCTCGCCGCGCCGTCGTTCGGCGCATGGCAGACCGGTCAGCCGCTCGATATTCCCAGCTTGCTCAAGCCATTGCGCGACGGCGGCGCCAGCCCGGCCGGCAGGACGCGCGCGAGCATCTTCTCCCTGGCGCATCTGAGCGACGCTGAACGGCAGTTTTTCATTGCGTTGCTGCTGTCGCAACTTGTGCTGTGGATGCGGGCGCAGACCGGCACATCGGTGTTGCGCTGCCTGGTGTATTTCGACGAGGTCTTTGGCTATTGCCCGCCTTTTCCGCGCAACCCGCCCTCCAAGACGCCGCTGCTGACCCTCATCAAACAGGGGCGCACCGCCGGCATTGGCATGATGCTGGGGACGCAGAACCCGGCGGATCTCGATTACAAAGGGCTGTCGAACATCGGCACGTGGTTCATCGGGCGGCTGCGCACCGCGCGGGATCGTTCGGGCGCGCTCGAAGGACTTGAGAGCGCGGGCGTCGCCTTCGACCGCGCGGAATACGAAGACCCGCTCAGCACACTGCCGCCGCGCGTGTTTCTGGCGCAAAGCATTAGAGGGACGCCACGCTTCTTCCAGGCGCGTTGGACGATGAGCTTTTTACGGGGCACACGAACATGATCACGTTTTACTATCGTCCACGGTGCGGCCTGTGCCGCGAAGTTGAAGTCCCGCTGATGCAATACGCGAAACAGTATCGCGTGCCCGTGAAGCACGTCAACATCGACGAGGACAAAGCCGCCTTCGCGTTGTACTGGGACAAAATCCCCGTGATCGAGATCGCCGGCGGCCCGACGTTTTTTGAGCCGATCTCGCGTGAGATATTGAGAAGAGCGATCAGAGAGATTGGAGATTAGAGTTCGGAGATTGGAGCTTGGAGCTTGGAGAACGCGGCTTATACTGAAACACATGATGAATCTTCCCTCCAATCCCGTTTTGCGCAGGCTTGGTTACAGTGACCATGACCGGCTGGTGATTATCCATACCGATGACATCGGCATGTGTGAAGCAAGTGTGTCGGCGTTTGACGCGTTGTGGGCGGCCGGCACGATATCCTCCGGCAGCGTGATGACGCCGTGTCCGTGGTTTGCGCATGCGGCCGCATGGTGTCGCATCCATCCCGATGTGGACATGGGCGTTCACATCACGTTAACCAGCGAGTGGACTGCCTATCGCTGGGGCCCGATATCGTCGCGCGACCCGGCCACCGGCATGCTCGACGACGAAGGCGAGTTTCCGCGCGCCAGCCAGCCGGTGCAGGAGAAGGGCGATCCCACCGCCGTTGCGCGTGAGATGGCGGCGCAGGTGCAACGCGCTATCGCCGCGGGCATGCGCCCGACGCACATCGACACGCATATGGGCACAGTCATGCATCCTCGATTTCTGGGCGACTATCTGCAACTTGGCCAGCGCTTTGGCGTCCCGGTGATGATGCCGCGATTGAGCGAGGACGAGATGCGCCACCACGGGCTCAGCGCCGAGGATGCCGCGATACAGGCGCGCACCCTGGCGTCGCTGGAAGCCGCCGGTATACCGCTCGTGGATCAGGTCGTGGGCATGCCGCTGGACATGAACAGCGACCACTTCGAATATGCGAAGCGCGCGTTCGATCAATTGCCCGCCGGCGTCACGCACTTCCTGCTGCACCCCTCGACCGACACGCCGGAATTGCGCGCCCTCGCGCCGGACTGGCGTGGGCGCGTCGAGAACCTGCATACCTTCCTGCGCGACGACTTGCGCGACACCATCCGCTCGATCGGCGTCCATGTGATCGGCTACCGCGCCCTGCAGGAACTGATGCCGCAGAACGCATGACCGTCCTCCCCATTCATTCCCTCCCCGTTCACACCGCAGTTGCACTGCGGTGTGCGTTTTATCGACAATGGATGTACAACTACATTAGTCTAACTTGCTGAGCGCCCGGCGTCTCAGCCACTCAGGAGAATATGTAATGACCACACAACAATCGAAAGTCAGGATCGTGCTGCTGGGCTGCGGCGGGATGATGGGCGCGCACGCGCAACGGCTGCGCAATCACCCCGATGTGGATATCGTCGGGCTGTGCGATGTGTCGGAGGAACTGGCGAAGAACTTCGCCGCCAAACATCTCACCGGCACACCGCATCAGCCTCAGATATTCACCGACGCCGCCGTGATGTACGCGGCGCTCAAGCCCGCTGCGGTGCTGATCAGCACGCCGCATACCCAGCACTATGAACAGGGCAAGCAGGCGCTGGCTGCTGGCTTGCACGTCTTCATGGAGAAGCCGATGGTCACGAGCCTCGATCACGCCTACGCATTGGCCGAGGACGTGAAGAAGAGCGGGAAGATCTTCGTCGTGGGTTACAACACGCCATGCTCAGGCGAGTTCATCTACCTGCGCGAACTGATCCGCAACAAGACACTCGGCAAGCTCGAAATGGTGACCGGCTTTATCTCGCAGGATTGGCTGCGCGCCACCGCCGGGATGTGGCGGCAGGACCCCGCGCTTTCGGGCGGTGGGCAGGCCTACGACTCCGGCGCGCACCTGTTCAACAGCCTGTGCTGGTCGGTGGAGTCGGATGTCGACGAGGTCTTTTCGTTCGTTGACAAGCACGGCTCGCGCGTGGACATCAACTCGGTCAGCACGATCAAGTTCGCCAACGGCGTGATGGCGAATATCACCATCAGCGGCAACTGCCCCGGCGGCGGCAGCCACATGGCGTTCATCTTCGACGGCGGGCGCGTCGAGATCGACGGCTGGGGCGCTGGCTGGATCAACGTCTGGAAGGGCAGTGAGAAAGTGAAATATCCCTTGATCACCGCCGAAATGGGCGCGCCGTCGCCGGATCACAACTTCATCGACGCCATCCTTGGGCGCGCCGAACCGCGCACCAGCGTGACCAACGGCATCATCCAGAGCCAACTCATGGACGCCATCTACGAGTCCGAGCGCACCGGGTTGCCGGCGCGGCCGCAGCGGCGCTGAGTCTGGACATTGTGAGACGGGGAGACGCTGACATGCATATGTGCCGGCGTCTCCTTCTGCGCTGTTCAAATGGATAGAACACCGCCGTCCTAAGGCGGGTGGTGCGATTTAAGTCCTGCCAGGGGGACTTTCGTTCACATACGTAAAGCGCTGATGAGATCACTTGGATGTACTTGGCGCTTATGTGTTTATGCCGCCGCTGATAGGGGTGAAATTGATGCTGGATATGCCTTTCTTCACACAAATCGATCCACGCGCCAAGATCAAGGGTTCGCGAGACCCTCTGGGAGTACAACCGGTCTGGAGCCGGATGGGGCGCCAGGTTGTGCGTAACCTCACCACTGTGACTACGTCACTACGGGGTTTCACTACGCTCTTACTCGGTTTGTACGTCGCTGAACGTGTGACGGATGACGCCACTGCGGAGGAGGGCGAGTTTCTGGCGGCGTTCTTGAAGTTCGAGCAGCTTGCTGCTTACAGCCGTGTTGCGATATCACAACAAACGGGCGGCGCCATTGGCGCCAACGGAGAGGACAGGGAAAACACCATCCGGGGGATTCGGCGTGTGGAGCGCAAATTGATTGAGGGAAAGGGCAAAGTTCAGATATCCGCCAACTCCGAGGATCAAATCCTTTCCAACCAGAAAACCTACGGGCTGTGGGGGTTGTATAGCGTTGCGGCGCGGAACAGCGGTTTGCTGGAACAGGGGAGTTCGCGCTTGACTGCAAAGGCACGCGAGTTCATCGAGTTGAATTATCGCTCGCGCCTGCAGAGCGCCGACCACAACGCAGACGTTCTCAAGCTGTTCCGGAGTAAGTTCGTCTTTGAACCGAAGAGCAAACATGCAAAACTCGCGCGCAACCTTGCAGAGATGCTCGGCCCCACTGTGACCAAACTGGAACAGGAGTTTTACAACAAGCACCTCATCACCTGCCTATCCGACCATCCCAATGAGATTCAGGAACGGCTGTGGAAGCAGATGCGAAGGACAAGTTCAGAAGATGGATTTTCATGCGACGAATTGCTGCAGATCATTGGCCGATGCCAGGCAGAGGGTGATGATGAACTGGCTCGGCGACTCGACCATATCCGGGTGACAGAATCCGTCATCGCGCCGGCCAGCCGGCTGTTTAGCTTCGTCCTTGGTCAGGATGGACAAGCGCTTGACGCGATTGCACTAAACGTGCAGGACACCTGGGGCGCCCGCCTGTCGCACATCGCCCCCGACAGTTTTATAAGCGCTCTCAGCGGCATCGGCGAAGAGCTTGGCGTTGAGAAATGCAACCGGCTCGGGCATTTGGCAAAAGCCCTGGCGGCTGGTGACTATGGCGCTGCAATCGAGCTCTTGCTCGCACAAAATCGTGAGGTCATGCGCGAGCGTGGAGGCGACGCCTGGGTAAAAATGAAAGGAAGCCGCATCGATGTGCGGCTCCGGGCGGAAGCAGGAAGCCTCCCTCCCGGTGAGGTGCTTCCCACACTGTGGATGTATAACTATTTTCTGAACTCACTAAACCAGATTGGGTTTGAGATCGAGCGAGGTGCATGAGATGAGTGCCAACATACCTGAATCCGTGCTCTCGGATGCCTTGCAGGAGGCCATCAAAGACCGGCGGGTCAAAACGGCCGTATTCCTGACCTTTCAATTTGACCCTGCTTTCTTCGAGGCGGATATCCTGCCGGTGCTGTTTACACAGTCGTTCAGTCATGTGGCGAAACTGCGCCTGCTGCAGTTAGAGGAGGTACTCCACACGGTCAATCATATTGCCGTGTATTACGACCGCCAGGGACTCACCAGCGATGCTGAGCCCGCGCAGCTTGATTACCGCCGCATCGGACTTGCGCGCTCGATCGGTATTTTCCACCCGAAGAATATCCTGCTGTTGCTGGAGAACACGGATAAGGATCAGACTTGGGAAAGCCTGCTCTTTGGGACGCTTTCGGCTAACCTAACGCGTTCTGGCTGGTGGGAGAACGTCGAGACAGCGCATTTCATGGAAGTCCATGAGGGTGAAGCCTGTTCGTATCGCGATGAATTGCTCCGACTTATATCGCGCATTAAACAGGAGGACCGCATTGAAGAGGAGCACTTGGCACTCGAAGCGATACGCACCTTTCTCTTGCGCCAAATTATCACACCGAGAAATAACAGAAAAAACGGTCGCTTGCTGCCGCAAGTCTATGTCGGGCAGAATACTGTCCCGGAATACCTGGTCGATTTCACTTCGCGAGACAGCTTCAACCTGGAAATCATCTCCCCTTACTTCGACGCCACAGCGACGGCTTTACTCATCTTGCTGGATACCGTTCAGCCCAAAGCAGTGCGTATCTTCCTGCCAAAGGATACGAGTGGCGCGGCACAATGCACCCCAGAGTTCAACGAAGCGATACAACAGCGCGCACGTGTGGAATGGGGGCTGTTGCCGGATGCGATGTTGAGCATGGGGACTGGCAGTGAGACCAACGCCGCCAACAGGTTCGTTCATGCCAAGGTGTATCGCTTCTGGAACCAGCAACGCGAAATTCTATTCATCGGCTCGGTCAATCTGACCAGCCCGGCGCATTCCGCAGGCAACGCGGGCAACTTCGAGACAGGTGTGCTCGTGGAGCCTGATTCGAGCGGCCAACGCACCTGGTGGCTGAAATCACTTGAAGAGGACGTGCCTGTCCAGTTCCATCCCGAGAATGTGGAAGACGTAGAGCCTGACGCTGCTGTTGGCGATGTGTCATTCCAGTTTGACTGGAAAAGCGGTGTTTTCCAGTATTTCTGGGAACGACGACCACAAATTACCCCTGACAGGGCGACCCTTCGCATGCAAGGCGTTTGCGTCGAAGAGAATATCCGCATACGCTTCGACAAGTGGGTTCCTCTCTCTAATGAATGTGCGGAAAAGGTAAAGCAACAACTTGCTTCCACCTCGTTCGTCGAGGTGAGTGCAGACGGTCAGGAGCAATTCAGAGTATTGGTGCGCGAGGAGCAGATGGCATACAAGCCATCGATTCTGCTTACACTGACGCCTGAGGATATCCTGCAGTACTGGTCGTTGCTCTCGCCCGAACAGCGCGAATTACTCTTGATCACTAAAATCCTCACTGCTCCTGGTGGCGCGGACGTGATCAGTCAGATGGGCATTCCGTTACCATATACGACACAAACCACTATGTTTGACCGGTTTGCGGGTATTTTCCATGCGTTCGCGCGGCTGGAAGTCCACCTGAACGACGCACTGAATCGAGGTCTTGAATCAGAGGCGGTCTATCGCCTGTTTGGACATAAATTTGATTCATTGCCATCGCTCATCAACAAGGTTATCCAGGATGAGAACGACGACCGGGTGAATCGCTATGTGTCGTTGCTGTGTGCAGGACAGACGGTCGAGCATGTTCGCAAAGGATATTCCGAGTTTACGCAGCGACACCGCAGCGACTTTGCGGAATTAAAGCGCCAGCTTGAGGCAATAGCGCAGATCAGATCAGGATTTACATTCGACACACCCGAACAACGCCAGATGTTTTTCGATTGGTTCGAGGAGATGTTCTCTGCCAAACTGGATAGCGCGAAAGCCGAGGTGACAGAATGATCCATGAAATCAACATCGATACGGCGCGTGAGCTACTCGACTACTCGGGCGGGCAAGCCAGCCGCGACGTCACATGGGAAGGTCAACTGGAAGGTGCGGTTGCCCTGCACAATATCCTGGTGCGCGAGAAGTTCGCCTATCTGGCCGACGAAGTGGGCATGGGCAAGACCTACGTGGCGCTCGGTGTGGTTGCATTATTCCGCCACTTTAACCCGGGTTTCCGCGTGCTCTACATTGCCCCGCGCGAGAATATCCAGGAGAAGTGGAAGAAGGAACTGCTGAACTTCACGGCGAATAACTGGCGCGTCACCGACAACCACGTGCGCTCCTACCAGGGCACGCCTGCTTATGGCGTCACGCTGTGCAGCAACCTGTTGGATTTTGCGCGCCAAGCGATACTAAACCCAAAGCGGGATTTCATCTTGCGGATGACGAGCTTCAGTTTCGGGCTTTCGAAAGAACCTAACCAATGGAACAGCAAGCGTGATGATTTGCTGCGTGAAATCCCATTCCTGAAAGATCGGAATGTGTCAAGGGATTCTATTTTCGATCTGCGTGATAAGAAAGAATTCAAGGAACACTATGCCCGTGCTGTTAACGCTGTGTTGCCCCATTTCGACTTGGTGGTGGTGGATGAAGGGCATAACCTGAAGTATGGCTTGAGCGACAGCAATGCTTCGCGCAATTGGTTGATCGCTCACGTGCTTGGGAACCCTGTGGGGCGTCATCCAGATTTCCCAAACTACGGACTTCGCTATGACCGGGTGCTGGTATTATCGGCGACACCGCTTGAGAACGACTATCGCCATCTGTGGAATCAACTCGACCTGTTTGGTTTTGGCAAAAACTTGTCCGTACTTCAGGACTCCCAGGCCAGTGAGTTAGAGAAAGAGCAGACGGTCGGCCGTTTCCTCATCCGCCGGTTGACAGGGTTGACGATCGGCGGGCAGGTACACACCAAGAACATGTATCGTCGTGAATGGCGCAGCGGGGGAGTGGATACACACGACCAACCCTTACATGTCCCTGGTGACAAACAGCGCCTGATTGTGGCGCTTGTGCAGAAGAAAGTAGCCGAGGTGATCGGCAGCGAAGCATTCAACAACAGCTTCCAGATCGGCATGCTGGCGTCGTTTGAAAGCTTTATGGAAACGGCCAAGGCAAGGCAACCGGACGCCGATGAGCCGACGACATTTGATGATTCCGACCAGACTGACATTGACCGTGAAAAAGATGGTATTGACGTCAAGTCGATCAATTTCCTGTCAAGCTCATATCGCATGAAGTTTGATTCCAGCCTGCCTCACCCTAAGATGGACGCCGTAGCTGCCAGCGTGCGTGAAAGTTTCGCGACCGGCGAGAAGTCGCTCATCTTCGTGCGCCGCGTAATGAGTGTGAAGGATTTGTGCGAAAAGATCAACCACTATTACGACGAATGGTTGAAACGCTATTTACTAAAAAACCTTCCCAAATTGACTGTGGAATTCGAGCAGGTGTTCGACAAATATGAAAAGGAGCGCAAGCACCTTACAGATCAACCGCGACCGCAACCCGCACAAAACCTGTTAGCTGATGAGAACGTCCTGCTAGATCCTGTGAAGGAAGATGCAGGGGGTAATGACAACTTTTTCGCTTGGTTTTTCCGTGGCGAAGGCCCGAAAGGGATTTTCTCCGGCGCGGCATTTAACCGCAACCGGTTAACCAGCGAAGGGTCTGCCTACTCCACATTGTTTGAAGATAATTACATTACTGGACTCATTGGAGAATTCAATGACCCGCTCAATGAGATCGCTGCGCAAGTGGGGTTATTGCGCGGCGAATGTGCGCAGCAGTTGTGCGAAATGGCATATAGATTGTTTCGCCAGGAATCCCGACAGAGAGTATTCAGACAGAAGCGCGTCTTTGAGGCTTATCAAAAGGCTGCACTGATGTTAGTGGCGGATCGAGCTACCAGTGATGACCTGAGACAACGAGCGCAGATCGTATTGGACGTGCGTTTTAACATGCCAAAGATATCTCGCATGGATGCCCTGCCAGCAGAGGGCTTTCCTAAACCAGAAGAACATTTGACCACGCGCACCGTGTTTACAGAACTGGTGAAACGCCCGGGATTGTGCAATATCCTGTGGCCGGAGGAAAAAGCCCTCGACTTCGCAGCGCAATTCCGCCGGCGGGATCAACGCCGCGAGTTGCTTTCCGCCGCCGCGCGTCTGGGTCACCCGCTGATCGATCTGTGGCTGCTCGCAGTCGAGCATCTGGGCTCACTCCGTGCCGGGGCGCAGAGTCGCACCGAGGATCGCGCCGGTGATCTAATCAGGGATTATTTGGATAAGCTCGAACAGCAACAAGCTGAAGGAGCAGGACATTACACGGCATATCGCGAACTTGCAGATATCGCCAGCCATTTTGACTTGATCATGGCCGTAAACTTCCCGGACGTACGAAACGGTCGGACGCTGGATGAATTGCGTAAATACTTTGGATCGAGTCTTGCGCGCCAGACCCCCGTAGGCCGGATGTCTGGTCGCGTCAACACAAGTCTGGTAGGTCAGTTCCGCATGCCCGGTTACCCGCTTGTTCTAGTCACCACCGAAGTACTGCAGGAAGGTGAAGATTTGCACACATTCTGCTCACGGGTTGTGCATTACGGCATCTCGTGGACGCCGTCCTCCATGGAGCAACGCACCGGGCGGATAGACCGGATCAACTCGCAGACCCAGCGACGGCTTGACAACCGTAGCATAGTGGGCGCAGACGAACTGCTGCAGGTGTATTACCCGCACCTCGGCGACACAGTGGAACGGCTGCAGGTGGAGCGCGTATATGAACGGATGAACCGCTTCATCCGTATGATGCACCGATCGCTCGCGGGTGAACAGGTAAAAGATAGTCGTGTGAATACCCTGCACGATTTCGTGTTGCCGCCACGAGACATAGAGCCCATCACGGAGCCGTTAGAAACGGCCTACCCGGTGAAGGAAGACTGGCTGCGCCATGATCTGCCGGTGGAGCGCACTGACGAAAAAGCTAAAGCGGATGCAGCGCTGGCGCATTTCATAGCAATGGTGACTGCGCTCGAAAACACCGTCTATGTAGAACGCCAACGAATTAGTGAGCAATGGGCCTGTGTTGGAACCGTCTATCCTTTAGCACAGGGACGCGACCGGTTGACAGCGCCAGGCGGAGACAAAAGTGCATCGCGGCGCCAGCCATTCCGGCTGGAAATACGCTCGATGGGGGGTAACGGACACCTGCTGTTGCGCTGCTTCAGCCCAATTGGTCCCAAGGTAGTGAATGGCTGGCAAGAAGCAAATGAAATACAACTTTTACATACGAAGGCAGGGTTTGGAAAGTTGTGTGCGACACAAGGCAGCTTGGCGAAATCTTTCCACCTGAGTATCCAGGCCGATATACTCTTTCACCCCGCGACGACGCAGCCACAAGAGGTTATTGATCTGGTGGAGCGGACGACTTGCACAGCCGACAGGCTGGAACGAGAGCTTCTGGACAGCGATCAACCTATTGAAGCTCTGATCGATCAACTCACGGAGGGTTCAGATGAATGAGTTGAGAGTAATGCTCAAAGAAATCGCCAAAATGACCAGACGAGGGCAACTTGACGGACACATGCCCTATCTTCTGGAAATAAAGCCTCTCAGTAATACAGTGAGTGTGGTGTTTGCCAGCGGGAGGCGCCAGGATGTCGTGATTGAGGAGGATGGCGAATACTATGTGATGGCCTCGACAGTGATGGGAACGCAGCGTGTTCAGGGGATCACCGACGATGATTTTTTTACTCGGCTGTGGCAGCGCAATGCACATACTGATGTCGTTGCATTTGGGCTGGACAAGAAAGGGCGCCTGATTGGCCGCACTACCCACCTGAAGCAGACGCTGGACCAGGATGAGTTACGCTTTTACATCGAGATACTGGCGCGCGAGTGCGACCAGCTTGAATACCTGCTTACCGGCGTCGATACGCAATGAGCCATTGAAGAGTTAAACGGAGGCCAGAAAACAATGCCCGATTACATACTTTCTAAAGATGATGCTACTCACGCATGGCAGCGTGTGCCGGAACAGCAATTGCCTGACGAGGATATGTTGCAGCGACTGGTAAACGATAACCCGGAAGTGCTACCGTTAGGAGATCTGTCTGATGATGTGCCCCCTCTCTTCATTGTGGCGCGTGAGGCGACACTGGATAACGGAAACGTTGACGTTATTGGAGTGGACTGGAATGGGCTCATCACGGTCATCGAGTGCAAACTGGACCGCAACCCCGAAGTGAAACGCAAGGTCATCGGGCAGATCCTTGGTTACGCGGCGTATCTTTGGGGTATGACGTATGAGGCGTTTGAACAAAAAATCGCGCGCGTCTACTTCGACTCAAACCGGTGCCCTCGCAGTGACCTCAAAGGCGTCGCGCTGGATGAGGCGATGGAGCGCTTTGTACAAGGGCAGAAAAAGCAATCACCAGATGTCGAGTGGAGCAGAGAGGCATTTCGCCAGGCAGTAACAACGAATCTCACGGAAGGGCGTTTCCGTCTTCTCATCGTCGTCGATAAAGTAAACGACGAGCTTCGCCGCACCGTGGAGTATCTGAATGCGTGCACCGATCCTACCTTTGAGGTTCTCTGTGCTGAACTGCGCTATTTTTCAACCGAACATACTCAATTGCTGGTCCCGGCAGTGATGGGCAAACCGGCAGTCACAAAATCCACTGCACAACAAGGTGCTAAGTCGACATGGACATTAGAACGTTTCCTGTCGGTTTTACTGGAGCAAGTCGGAGAAGAGGCCGTACGGGTAGCGACACAACTGTATGACTGGTGCGGACAAAACTGTGCCGTGACCAAATGGGGATCGGGCACTGAAATTGGCCTGTTTTATAGTGTTATCAACAAGGATACCTCTGCCGTGCCATTTCTGGTCCGTTCAGATGGCAAGATAGAGATCGCTTTCCAGTACATGAAACGGTATCCGCCATTCGATCAAGAGACGACGCGACACGCCTGGTGGGGTATGTTCAGCGAGAAAGTCGGTCAGAGCCTGCCAAACAAGGAGGGCAGACCGACAATGCCACTGACAGCATTGTCAGGCGAACACGAGTATCAGGAATTCATCAATGTAGTGCAATGGGCTATTGACCAGGTTCGCGCCTCATGGAATAAGTAGTAACACTCACCGTGCCCTTCTGATTCATCTACACCGAGGACGGGGTGATCCCCTTGGCCGGCATCGTAAACATGCTCGCGCCATAACGTGTTCGTGGGATTCCCTCAACTCGTGCCGGGGTATAGCTGCCACCATTGAGTCCGTCGCGTAAAGCGGTATCATCCTCTTTCCTGGTTTGACAGTACAACGTTCAGCCAGAAATCCAAGAAAGGACTCAGAAATGACCACCCACACCCCCCAACCCAACTCCAAAATGTGTTTCATCTGCGGATTGGAGAATCCGGTCGGGCTGAAACTGCGTATTTACGAGACCGGCCCCGGCGTGATCGAGAGCACGTACACCGCCCCCGAACACTTTCAGGGTTACCCCGGCGTGTTGCATGGCGGGATCGTCGCCACCATCCTCGACGAAATCAGCGGGCGCTCGCACATGGGGCCGGCGGACAATCCGCGCTTCATGTTCACCGCCAAGCTGGAGGTGAAGTACCGGAGAAACGTGCCCACTGGCAAACGGCTCAAGATCGTGGGCAAGGCCGGGCGCGATAGAGGCCGCACCGCGGAAGCGTGGGCCGGGATTTACGACGCCGAAAGCGGCGAATTGCTGGCCGAGGCCAACACACTGCTGGCGGCGGTACCGCAGGATATGCTGGATACCGCCAACCTGGAGGACCTGGGCTGGAAGGTGTACCCGGAGGCATAAGGTGCATTCTCCGGGTCATTTCCCTACAGCGTCACGTGCGGAATGTGCAGCAACTCGCCCACCTTCGCAAACAGCGCGGCGTTGTGACCCACCGCCATGGCGCAATGGTGCGTCGGCGCCTCGGCAAACCAGCGCGTCATGTAGTCATCCGGGTTCTGGCGAAACTTCACCGGCGTCTGCGTGTTGCCGATCTGCATGATCGGCCCGTTGGTCGATTCACCCTCGCTGCTGATCAACTTCAACCTGCCGTCGCCGGTCTGCGTGACGTTCAGCGTGGTGATCGGCCCCTGCCGCACCTTCGCCTCCACTGATACGCCGGTGCCCTGCTTGCCGTGATACAGCCCCATCCCGCGCAGGACGGGCTTTCCCTCGGCAATCGCCATGTGGAACGGGCCGTCGTGACCGAGCAGGATCGTCTGATCCTCATAGTCCACCACCACAAGCTCTGAGAAGCTGCCGCCCACGCCCAGGATGTCGCAGATCTTCATTCCCACCGCAGTCTTGAGGTCGCCCTCGCCTGCGCATGGGATGCCGCGCGCGGTGAGAAGTGAGTGGCCGACGATGAAGCCCGCTTGGATCTGCTCGTCCATCTCGCCGGGCGCGCCGTGGTAGTAGTAACACAACGCGTCGAGGTCGAACGCCCGCACCATCCGTTCCTGCGCCGCCGCCACCCGGCATGACCAGTCGATCTGCTCCTCGCTCGGCTTGCGCGCGATCGGGTCAGACGGCGAGTCGCCGCTGATTTGGAACATCGCCTCCATTTCCTCGCGTTTCGCGTGCGCCTCGCGCTCGGTCACGCCCTTCAACAGCCGCGCCAAATCGCCCATCTCCAGCACCTCAACATGCAGCCCGGTCTGGGCCTGCATCATTGTGAAGTCGCTGTACATGTCGAGCATGCCGCTGTAGGTGTTGCCGAGGAAGCCGAAGCGGGCGTGCTGGAGCGCGCGCTTGACCGACGCGGCGCGCACCCAGTCCTCGATCTCGCGCCAGGCGCGCACCGCCTCCGGTCGCTTGTGCGTCACCTCATCGGTCAGCGAAATCGCGGGCGTCTCGTCCAGACCCAGCAGTCCATTGACCACGCGGAACGGGATACCGGCGCGGTTGAGTGTGTTGGCGAACTCGGGCACCGGGCAGGCGCCGCAGTGCGCCAGCCACTCGCCCGTAGTGGAGCGCGCGTAGTTGATGCGCGCGGTGGGCTGCAAGTTGAGGAATACCACGGGCGCGGCGCAGATCTGATGGACTGGCAGCACCGTAGAACTGGTGGTGTAAGTCGCGGCGTGGCAGAAGACCAGGTCGACATTCTGGGACTGCAGCCATTCGCCGGCGCGACGCCCCTCGCCCTCGGTGTCCACCAGGCCGAAGTTGACCACCTCAGCCCATGCGGACAGGCGGCGCTCGATGAATTGGCCGTAGGCGATCAGCCGTTCGCGCAGACCGGGGAACTGATCCCAATACGCGCGCAGCCCGACCGAGTACAGCCCGACGCGCGGTTTCCTGGCCGGCTTGATAGGGGTAAATAATGACATCGTCATCTCCTGGTAGAAGAATGGGTTAGAATAGAACTGTCTACGCCCTCGTAGTTCAATTGGATAGAACACCGCCGTCCTAAGGCGGGTGTTGTGGGTTCAAGTCCTGCCGGGGGCATGGGGTTATTGTACGTGTTTGGATTAAGATAGACGCTGGATACTCAAGCACATGTCAACCTTACTCCAGCAACTCGCGCAACCCGATGATCGCTGGGATGTGACCGACGCTGTTCGGCGCATGGTCACGTCTGGCGACCGCGCAAAGCGTGTTTTGCAACTCGACCCGTCGTGGGATCTCTTCTTTGACGCCGAAGCGCCGGTCGCGCTTGTCGCGCCGGATGGGCGAGTTCTGGCGCTTAAGTATGACCAGGATCGCCATGCCTTGCATGGCCCCGGCATGGCCGGTCTCGTCACTGCGAAGGATATGCCGCAAAGCGCCTGGCGCCTGGTGTTGGAATCCGCCGCGCCGCCTCGCTTCAGCCTGCGCGCGGAAACGCAACAACAACCCGCCCTCGTTGCAAGCCTGACCACCGAGCGCGGTGTGCGGCTGTCCTTTACGTCTGACGAAGACCTGGCGCTGCTTGCCCGCCTCTCAAGCGGCTTTCGCACTCAGCCAGCAGGCTGCCATCTTCGCCGCCTCGCCCGGCTTTGACGAACTGCTCAGCCTGCCGTTGCTGCACGACGTGGAGCTGTTCCCGCACCAATTAAAGACGGCCAAGACCGTCCTGCGGCGTTTTCGTGGCCGCGCCTTATTATGCGACGAGGTCGGCCTGGGCAAAACAATCGAAGCCGGCATGATCCTGCTTGAACTGCTCATGCGCAAGCTGGTGCGCCGCGTCTTGATCCTCACGCCCTCCTCACTGGTCGAGCAATGGCGAGGCGAGATGAGCCGCAAGTTCGGGCTGGACTTCATCGCGCAGGTGAGATTGCTCAACGTGTTCAACGTGATCCAGCCCAAGTTAAGCCTGCGAATCCGTCTCTTGCCACAAAAGGGCGCGCCGGGCGAAACCGGTATCGTGTTTGACCCTGTGACGCAGAAACCAGAGCCGTGGCCTTGCCCGACTTGCGGCTGGCCCACTATGTCGTTATCAGTCACACCCGCTGGTGATGTGTTGTGCACTGACTGCGCGTGCGCTGTCGTGCCTGGAAGGAAACGATGACCCCACTTTCGCACAGTAATGGCATTTTCTCTGTCGATTCGAATGGTATGATAACCAGCGAAGGAATTAAGTGATTATGAGCGCGACGACAATTCCGGTTCAACTACCCGCCGAGGTGTATACCAAGCTGACTCAATTGGCTGCTGAAGAGCAGGTCGATCCAGCGGAGGTGGTGTCGCGTCTAATCGACGCCGCAACGCAGCACCGCGTATGGTTGCGCAACCTGTCTGCGTTGCGCGAGCAGATCCAGCGCGATGGGGGAATACACGTAGGGGATAGCCGCGAGGAAGTTGTGGAGCGCATGCGGCAGACGCGTCAGGAAATCTTCGATGCGGAATATGCGCATTTGTATTGATAGCTGTGTCTTTATTCAAGGCTTGGGTCAAGGCGACCCGAACGCCCTTCGCCTGCTGACACTGTTCGGCTCAGATTTGGCGCTGGTCATTCCCCGCCTGGTCGCTCAGGAAGTGACGCGCAACCTCGTTACAGCCGAGCAGGTTCACCTCTTTTATCGCTTGTTCCACGAAAGCACTTACGCTTTCATCATCGACGAGCCTGTCCCGGTCAAACTGGTAGCCAAGTATGTTGATCTGGGCTTACGACAGAAGGCAGATGCCTTCATCGGCGCTTTTACCGAGTGGGTGGAGTTGCGCTATCTCATCTCGGATAACCGCCACTTCTTGCGCGAGTTGAATACTAACGCGTTCACAGTGCTTGATGCCGATTTATTCCTTGAGCGTTGGGATAAAGACTCATTGTGAGGCATTGACGCGCTGCGGCTCTGATTCACCGTCCACCTCGCTCCCCTCCTCTTCGCTGAAGTCGATTTGTTGTGTGCAAGCGCAGCAAGCGGCTTTGTGAACTGCGGTGGTAAATCATCGCGGTGCACAAACAAGATGAAAAATAGCGCGGGCGCAAAGACCTCCAAGGTCTTTGCGCCCTGATCTTTCTTGCGTTGGATGTCGTGCAGATGATAGTTTCAGCAATCCCACCCTTCGCAAGTGCGCAGCCTGTTGTCGTTAGTTCGGCTGCCAGAAATTAGGCGACACTGGCACGGGCTGGCTGCCACTGGCAATCGGGCCAGAGATGCCGTCCGGGTTCTGCCACAGGGGCTGGTTGCCGGAGTTGAACACGAACACGTCCACCAGCGCGGTCCACTGGCCGTTGCTGTTAACGCGGAACAGCCATGCGTTGTTGGGGATTCGCAATACGGTTGGGTCATTGCCATCTGGGACCAAAGTGCTTTGCGCGATGTAGTTTTCATTAAACGCGCCAAATTTGTCCTGATGCTGAGCGATATAGCTGGCATCGTACGTGCCTGGCATCGTAATGCTATCGACTGGGGGCGGCGTGGGAGTTAGAGCGACCAACCCATCCTTCCAGCGCGCATACAGTGCGCCAGGCGTAAAGACGCTGCCAGCGGGATGATAGGTATACGAACCGCCCCACTTCGCGTTAGTAACGCTGCCGTCATCGCTGATGATGACCTGGGCGCCATCCTTCAACCCGGACAATTGCGGCAACTGGGCAACGCGCTCGTCAAGCTGCTGCATGTCAACTGCAGCCGGACTGGACATCACGGGCGCCGCCGCTTCCTGAGTTGTAGTTGCTGCAAAGACTGTCCCGGACATTCCCATTCCCAGCAGAGTGCTGGTTACAATTGCGGTCATCGATACAAGTCTACGAGAATTCTTGCCAAACATTTCACATTCCTATCGGATCAGTTGCTTAAATTTCCGCTGACATTGCGACTGTCCGACGCGAGTAAGTTTAAGGTTTGAGCTGACGCCTGGGTATTGTCTGCGGTCATATCACGGCGATGATTCTTGTCACCATTATGCCGCGCGGGGCTGTTCATCAGGCGCCTATCATGGGGCGCTTAGCGATCTATAAGCTGTGTGTGCTACCTTAAAAAACCGTCCCGCAAAATCCCAGGCGCTCAGAGTTTAACGAGGCCCTGCCGGGCGGCTTTGAGGACAGCTTGCGTGCGGTCGTAAGCATGCAGTTTCGACAAGATACGGCTGCTGCGGTTGCGGATGGTGCCTTCCGTCAGGTAAAGCCGCGCAGCGATTTCCTTGTTACTCAATCCATGAGCGATCAGGGTCAGTATCTCGGCCTCACGCTCGGTCAGGGGTTCTTCAAGCGCCTCGGCCTCAATGGGGGGATTGGCCTGTGGCGATGGCGTAAGCCGGAGGGCGTCCAGCACCTTGCGAGCGATGGGCGGATCAAGTTGCGATTCGCCCTGATGCACTGCGCGAATTGAAGCAATCACCGCTTCAGAGCCGGACTCTTTAAGCAGATAGCCTTGTGCGCCTGCGCGCAGTCCCTCGAACACCCAGTCATCTGTGTCATAGGTTGTCAGGATGATGACCTGCGTGCCGGAGAGTGTCTGTGTGATCTGGCGAGTGGCTTCAACCCCGTTCATATGCGGCATCTTGAGATCCATCATCACGATGTCAGGATGCAACGACTGCGCCAGGCGCACAGCTTCAGCGCCGTCGCATGCCACGCCCAGCACCACCATGTCGGGTTGGTGATTCAACACCATCCGCAACCCTTCGCGGATCACTTCCTGATCGTCGACAATCAATACGCTTATTTTGTCTGTCATGATTTGAGCGGCAACACCACAGAAATAATAGTCCCCTTGCCGGCGCTGCTTTCCATTTGCAACTGCGCCCCAACCAACTCAGCGCGCTCGCGCATCCCGCGCACGCCGTAATGGCCCGCCTGTAAAGCCGTGTTATCAAAGCCTACGCCGTCGTCTTCGACGCTGATCATCAGTTGAGCCTGCGCAGAGACATATGCCTGGACGAGTTTGACGGTGATCTGTTGAGCGCGCGCATGTTGCGAGGCGTTATAGATCGCTTCCTGAACGATGCGAAAGAGCGCATCGGAGACAGCCTTGTCCAGGTCATCCAGCCGCGCCGGCGCACAGTTGATTGGCTCGAAAGTGATTGGGATGTCGCACTGCGCGGCGACTGTTTTGATGTGTTGTTGCAGCGCATTGAACAGGCCTTGATCTTCCACGGTTCCCATGCGCAGATCGGTCACGGCCAGGCGCGCGTCGACCAGCCCCTGGCGCGCCACAGCCTTCGCGAGCGCCAGTGTTTGCTGCGCGCTCTCCGGCGCGTCGCCGATAAGCGTGCCGAGTGCGTCGAGTTGAAAAACCAGCCCGGCCAGCGAGTGCGCCACGGTATCGTGCAATTCGCGCGCCATGTGCAGACGCTCGCGCGAAGCGGCCAATTGTTCGCGCACACGGCCCTGCTCGGCCAGCAACCGATTGGCTTGTTGCAAGCGCGACTGTTTGGCGCGTTCCTGATCGGCCAGCCTGCCAACGAACAGCGTTAACAGCACCAGCGCCACATCCTCGGCTATGAATGGGATAAGTTCGGGGATTGCCATATCCCTGTGGTTCAATACCAGAATGGCGCAGGCGCTCAACAGCGCGCCGAATGTGGCCCATCGCCAGGCGTGATGCCACCCACTGATCCACGCGCCCAGCACCGCGGGAATCATCATGAACACGACGCCGGTTTGCAGGTGCGCGCGTGAGCGCGTAAACCCGCCCAGACTTCCGCTAAGAAAGGCGCTGAGCAGGCTCATATCGGGCGACGGCATACCGATATACAGGATGACGGGGCGCGCGATGATCTGGATCGTGGCGATAACCATGATGATCATCAACGTGGATTTCATGGCGCGTGACGACGGCACACTGCCGCGTCTGAGCAGCAATAACCCGATGAGTCCCAGTAGGGCAAGCGTCGGCAGTGTAGGCAACAACGGCAGCCATGGCCGGTCAATATAGAGGGCCCAATCCACGATAATGGCGTCGGCCACATCGGCGGTAAGCTTGGCCAGCAGCATCGAGCCAACCAGCCACAGCACCCAACTGGTCGCGCGAAGCGCATCCTGGTTAGGCAAATCATCACTGCCATCGGCGCGTTGCTGCTCTATTTCCATTACTCGCCCTTCTCATGGGACTGCTCCCATTCTATGTCATGCGTGATGCGTCTTCGCGTGATCGAAGGCCGATGATGCTTGTTGAGCCGTTTATGTGTGCGCCACTCATCTTCCCTGCGCAAAACTCACCAGGTTCAGCAGCATCCGATCCGCCGCAGGATGGCGATCCAGATTCTCCAGCAGGTAAGGCGCACTCAGGATAAAGCGCCCCTGCCCCGACCGATAGGCCGCAATCAGCAGACTTGATCCATAGGCGCGCGGGTAGGCGTAGTACCCGCTGGCGAATGCGGCCGCAATCGTCTCATTTGGCGTGGCAAGCCCCTCAAATACCTCATGCGGGATGACCGGGCCGTAGTAGTGCCAGTCCATGATCCCTGGCCCTTGCAGCCCAGCGAAGACCGGGTGACGCTTCGCTACGCATTCCTTGTGATACAGCCAGTCGTTGAATCGATAGCAACGCCCCTTGTTCTGGAGCGGCAGCCA
>CAIXPS010000321.1 GCA_903921365.1 uncultured bacterium
CTG
Organism: uncultured bacterium; assembly: GCA_903921365.1. Taxonomy (GTDB): domain Bacteria; phylum Chloroflexota; class Anaerolineae; order J036; family Brachytrichaceae; genus CAIXPS01. The sequence continues at coordinate 4 of CAIXPS010000321.1, forward strand.
ACCGCATGTGAAGGGTACGAAGAATTTACACAATCCGAAGGCGAGCATCTGTCGCGCCGCCTGCGCGAGGCCTTTGCGTTTGCAAACGTCGCCCCAGGCATGAACGTCCTCGACCTGGGTTGCGGGCGCGGCGAAATCGTGCGACATGTGGCGCGACTGGGCGCAAAGTCATACGGTCTGGATTATGCCGACGCCGCCGTGCGCCTGTCAAAGCGCACCTTGCGCGACGAACCAGGAGAGCATGGCGTGATGCGCGGCGACGCCAAGATGCTGCCATACAGCTCCGGCGCCTTCGACCGCGTGCTGATGTTCGATGTGGTCGAGCATCTGCACCCGTGGGAACTGGACGCCTGCCTGTCCGAGGTCAAGCGCGTGCTCAAGCCGGAGGGACAGATCATCATCCATACCGCGCCCAACCGCTGGTACGACGCCTATGCCTATCCTGTAGTGCGCCAGGTGCGCCGGTTGATGGGACAGGGCGCGCGTTACCCGGCAAACCCGCGCGCGCTGAATGTCGCGATCAATACCGAAGTGCACGTGAACGAGCAGGACATCCTGCGCATGCGCCGCGTGTTGACGCGCGCGGGATTCCGCAACGTGAAGGTGTGGCTGGACACGCCTCCACAGCACCGCAGCGAAAACACTCTACTGTCGGCGTTGCGCTACATCGCCTTTAACTGGATTCCGTTCGCATGGTTCTTCGAGCGCGAAGTTTTCGGGGTGGGAACAAAATCTGATCTAAAATAGGGGCACAATGTCAAAGAGATCACGTAGACAACGCCGGCCGAATCTGCCGCCCGAGGCGTTTAATTCACCTGCGGCCAGCGCCGCACCCCAACTTGTTTCCGCGAGTGGCGGCGCCGCTGTCGCGCCTGTGCGCCGCATCACCGAGATTAACTGGCAGGCAGAGTACAGCGAAGTGCTGGGCGACTTGAAACGCACGGCGATATTGGCCACGATCATGATCGTCGTCATGGTCGCGCTGTCATTCGTCATCCGCTAAAATCCTTTGCCTTTCCGTTGGAAGGCGTTTGAAGACAGTCTGACGCTGGGCCGGCCCGGTTCAGAGGGTGGTCGCATCGTGCGCGACGATGACTACGCCGATGCCGCGCGGATTACACTCGAACGCGACTGCCCGGCAGCGCCATTCGCCATCACCTGTGCTATCTATGGCTGGATGATGCACACGCGCTTCTTCTCTGATCCGGATATTGCCGAGGCGGAGCACGAGGACATGAAGGCGGGGCTGGCTGCCATCATCGGGATGATCCCCAACGTCAACGATCCCGACGTGGAGGCCCGCCTGCGCGATGTGTCGGTCGCGATTGCTGCGTTTGTGAGGAAGTTCCAGTGACGGCGCTACAGCGTGACCCGCCGGAACGCTTCCGCAAACCACACCGTGCCGTCTGCTTTCATGCGGAGCGCGCCCTGGCGCATGCGCATTTCGAACTTCTCCGGATCAGGGTCCTTCACCTGCGACTTGTGCTCGCACACCGCGCGCGCTTTCATGCCCAGGTAGTCGCCCACATCCACCCATGTGTTCGGCGCAACCGGCCCGGCGAAGTACACTTCCTTCGGCGCATGCATTTCGAACCCCTCGGCCAGTAGCTCCGGGAAGTACATCCGATTGTTCGACGCCGGGAAGATGGCATCGCACACCGCCAGCCCCATGACGCGGTGATCGTTGTGGTTGATCCCGCGTGAGCCGCTGTGGATGGTCTGGTGATCGGTCGTGACGATGATGTCGGCTTTGGCGCGCCGTATCTCGCGCGCGATGTCGCGTTGCAGTTCGAGCGTGTTGCTCAACTCGCCATCCACGTAATGCAGGAAACGCAGGTTAAAAATACCGAGCGCAGCCGCTGCCTTTGCCTGTTCGCCTTCGCGCAGTTCAGCAAGTTGGTGCGGCGTTATATCGGTGCGGTCAGTGCCCTTCTGCCCGCCTGTGATCAGCACATACGAGACGTTGTGCCCTTCGGCGACCCAGCGCGCCAGCGTGGCGCCCGCGAAAAATTCCGGATCATCCGGATGTGCGACGACGCAAAGGATGTTCATGATATGCCACTTTCCTGGGACGGCTGGTCGGTGCTGCCCGGTTGCGCTGATTTGCGCTGCAGCGGGCGGCGCAACGGACGGCGCTGCTGCCGGTTCTGGCGATCCGCCTCGTCGCTGGCCGGATTCTGTGATTCCGGCGTGTTCTCTGCGGGAGTGAACTCTGTGGAGGAAGCCGGCGCTGACATATCAGATACAGGCTGTGCCTGCGCGCGCAGATCCTGCTCAAGCGACTCCAGCGCAGTCTTCTCCATAGGCGCAGGATGCACTGGCGCAGACTGACCTTCACGCGGCGGACGGTCGGCGCCGTCGTGCAGACGCTTTGGCCGAATCAGCGTATGGCGATTTTGATTAGGATCAGGTTGCTGGCCGGGTTTACTCACCCTTGGTTGTCCTTGTGGTTGACCGCGCGCATCGCGCTCTCGCTCTCGCTCTGCGCGTGCCGGGCGATTCGGGCGCCCCTGCCCCTGGCCTTGAGTCGCCGGGCGTGCTTCCTGTCCGCCGCCTGCAGGCGCAGGCGCAGAAGCGGGCGCATTGCCCTTCTTCTTGTGCTTCGTGTTGCGCGAACCAGCCGCCGCTTGCGTCTGATTGACCGGCGCCACTGCCGGCATGGCCTCGCTTGTGCCGATTTCAACCGTCGTTGCGACGCCTGCGTCGGCGCGCCCGGCTTCTACGGATGCCGTTGCGCCCTTCGCCTCAGTCTTGCCTTTGCCGCAATCGCAGTTGCCGCCCTCGTGTTTGTCGCATGTCCCGCTGGCAGCTTTGTCCTGCAATCGCTTTAACTCTTCCAGTGGGACGATATCCTGGCGATGCACCACAATACCCTTGGCCGTCTCGCCTTCGCCGATCAACACCAGGACGGAATCGCGCAACGGCAACAGATCAAGCACCTTGCCCTGCCCGGATGGCGTCCCGACGATTGCATTCTTCTTCGGCAACAGGCGGCGCGCCTCAACATACTGCTCATACTCGTAGATGAGGCAGCAGCGCAAACGCCCGCACATGCCGGTGATGTCGTGCGGGTTCAGGCTCAGCCCCTGCTCCTTGGCGTGTTTGATCGAGATCGGGCTGAAGTCGGTAAGGAAACGCGAGCAACAGCGCTGCTCGATGCCACACGCGCCCATGCCGCCAATGACCTTCGCCACTTCGCGCGGGCTGATCTGGCGCAGTTCGACGCGCGCGCGATACAGCCGGCTCATCACCTGGCGCAGGTCATTCGTCTCGACACGCTCTTCCTGGTCGGATGCAAACAGGAACGTCAGGCTCTGCCCGTCGAAACTGTACTCAGCCTTGACGATCTTGATCGGCATGTCGAGTGTTTTCGACTCGGCCCGGCAGGCGATCATCGCCTCCAGTTCCTTGTTCTCGTAGTAATGGCGCAGCGCCATGTCGCGCCCGCTCGCCATCCGTTCGATCCGCTTATAGGCGCCGTTGTCGCCGGCATTGCGCGGCCGCTTGACCGTGGCCACTTGCCCCATCTGTTTGCCGCGCACCGTATCGACAATCACCCAATCGCCCACCTTGATCTGCGGGAAGCCATCGGCAATGTAGGTATACAACTTACCGACCTGCTGAAAACGCACCCCGGCGTACTTCGGCGCAGGCGGAGGGACAGGATCTGCGCCGCTCGTCCACTCGATCGTGTCAAACATCGAGGGCTCTTTCGCAGGCATGCCTGCGGGCGCTACGGCTTCGGCCGCGACCGCGGCGCGCTCCGGTGCAGTGCTGACAGGCGTCACATTCGTCATGTTTTAACCAATTATTGAAATCGGAATAATATTGCTATTGCTGTTCTGGAAGTTTACTACGCTTACACGCGCCGCAACCTGCTGCGCAAGCTCCATGAAGCGCAGCGATGACGCCGACCTGGGATCGGCGATCAGCGCGGGCTTGCCGCTATCGCCGCCGACGCGGATCATCGGGTCGAGCGGGATGCTACCGAGGTAAGGGACCTTCTTCATGCTCGCCAGGCGCTCGCCGCCGCCTTCGCCAAAGAGCGCGACCTTCACGCCGGTGGCGGGATCGATGTACGGCCCCATGTTCTCAATCACACCCAGCACAGGCACCTTCAATTGCTCAAACGCCGCCAGCCCCTTGAGCGCGTCGCTCATCGACACCAGTTGCGGTGTTGTGACGATGAGTCCCATCACACCCGCGGCAACCTGCGCCAGCGAAAGCTGTGAGTCGCCGGTGCCGGGGGGCATATCGATGATCAGATAATCCAACTCGCCCCATTCCACATCCTGCAGGAACTGCCGGATGGCGCTGTGCAACATCGGGCCGCGCCACACCAGCGGAGACTCGGGCGGATAGATAAACCCGATGCTGAACACCTTGATGCCATACACCTCGATCGGGATCAACTTGCCATCGCGTTGATCGACGGCCGGCAATGTGTGCTTGCCATCGGGCGTAAGTTCGGCGGTGGGCAGACCGAGCATGATCGGCACGTTTGGCCCATACACGTCGTTGTCCAGCAGACCGACGCGAGCGCCGCTCTTGCCCAACGCGAGCGCCAGGTTGACTGCGACGGTCGACTTGCCGACGCCACCCTTGCCCGAGGCGACCGCGATGATGTTGCGCACCGGGATATTCAGCGCGCCGCGCACGCGGGCGTTCGCGGTGACGTTGCTCGTAAAGCCGATCTCCACCTTGCCGATGCCGAGAAGCTTGTTTAGTTCGACGCGCGCCGCCCGATCCATCACGTCTTTAAGCGGACAGGCCGGGGTGGTCAGTTCGATCTTGAACGCGACATCGTTTTTGTTGATCTTCAAGTCCTTGATCATGTTCAGCGTGACCAGGTCCTGGTGCAATTCGGGTTCAATGACGCGCGAAAGCGCGTCTAGTACTTGTTTTTCTGTTAGTGCCATTGCTTGCATTTGTTTCAAACCTTGGGGCTGATTGTCTCATTAATTTCGATGATGTCCATCTGACTATCCAGCATGGGCTCAATCTCTATACAAACGCAAGCACCGGCAGGGGCGCACATCAGATCGCGCGCGATGTGCGCCCCTGCCAGCAATCAGTCAAGGGTTGGTTCTAATAACGGAATATGGCCGCAACGGATGACCCGTTGGGCATCATCTGGCGATCCAGGGCGTACACTGTGCCGCCATGCAACAGGGTATGCGCGGCGGCGAAGTCGAGCATGTCCTCGCTGCCGGGCTGCGGGGAATCGTACTCGTGCACAGCGCCGACCTCCGGCGCGTAACTGCCCCACGATTGCGCATCGCTTTGCACAAACAGCAATTCCACGCGTCCCTGGAATGCGGCGGGCGCCACCTGACCGATCCGGTGCGATGCGCGCGGTGTATTGGCGATCTGCTGATAGTAGTCGGCGGCATCCAGGCGCGCCTTCTCGAAGACCGGTTGCGCAATGCTCCAGGCGTGTTTGTAAAGTTCTTCGATTGCCAGCTCGTCCGGATTACCGCTGATCTGGGTTTCCATCAGCGGTTTATAGGTGTTCACTTCCTTATACATCGGGAACAGAAAGTCCACGCCGGCAAATACGAGCGGTGCAGGCGCCTTCAAATATTTGATAACGCCGTCGTTCACCTGGTGAAGGTAGCGGTGGATGTGCTCCTTGTTCAGGTCTGATTGCGCTCCCAGGCCATAGAATACAGCATCGCCCTTGCCAGGTCGGGTGTTGGTCAAGGTGCGGAACTGGACTTGCCGGGCCTGTGTGTCGATATTGAGCGCCTCATCGAGTCCCTTTGGCATGTCCTTCAGTTCGATTTCACGCGCGCCGCTTTGAGTTGCCTCTAACAGGCGCACCTTGTTCTGGCTGAGCGCCAGAATATAGCAGCGGCGGTCGCTGGTCAACAGTTGCAGAATCGGCTTGATGTGGAAACGCTCACCCACAATCACAAGTTCGTCAGACTTCGCGGGCATCTTGTAATACCTGAACAGGCGCGGGGAGATAAATACCGTGAGGCTTTCATCCTGGTGCTGCCAGAACAAGCTGTCCTCGAGCAATTTTCGGGCAGGTTCCAGAAGTTGCTGCGTATCCGCTTGTCGCATACCGCTGTTGATGAGACGCTCTTCAGCGTCGCGGAGCAGCTTCTTAAACCGAATCGGATTTTGACGCGTGTCAACGCCATTACGCAGTGTGGGCAGCGTCAGAGTTACAAACGGACCTGTCTTCGCCTCTACCAGATTTTTCAGTTCGTCGACGGTCATCTTGTTCATACGTTCACTCCTTCGAGACAAGCTAACTTGTCATCAAAACACTTCTGACCGAGAAAAAGCGCGACCTTCCATGCAACTACAAACTAATTTACACCTCCCCTCTGGATATTGTAGGACTGTTTCGTTAACATACATCCATGGACGCCCCATGACCGCAGTCACCACCTGAAGTGACCATGGCTACTGGCAAGCTCAGCCCGCACTCTTTACACTGACTTCCAGCAATAACAGAGGGTGAACATGAAACAGAAAAGACTTCCAGTCATAGCCGTTGGACTACTCGCAAGCGCCGCGCTCATCGCCGGGTGCACAGCGCCAGGAGCGACAGGCACAACTAGCGCCGCGTCAAAGAGCGCTCAGAGCACCGGTCAACGCATTACTATTCAGACAGGCTCGATCAGTAACCATATCATCGGCACCGGGACAATCGTTTCGCGTGCGACCGCCCAACTGGCATTCTCGCACTCGGGCACCGTGAAAACGGTCAATGTAAAGATCGGTGATGCTGTCAAGGCTGGGCAAGTGCTGGCCACGATTGATACCACCGACCTCGAACTGTCGGCCAAGAGCCAGTATGCCAGCTATATTAACGCACTGGCCGCCTATAGCCAGACAGTGCAGGGACCCACAAATTCGGATTTACAGGCCGCGAAGTCCGGAGTCATTGCAGCGCAGGAAGCCTACAGCACGTCGCTGCAGGGCGCAACCTCGGCTGATTTGAACTCGGCCTATGTTGCATACCAAAGCGCCCAGGCGGCGCTCAACCAGTTGACTGTCCCGCCAACGCAGTATGATACGGCTTCCGCCGAGGCCGCCATGCTAAACGCCAAGGCCGCGCTCGACAGCGCACAGGCATCGTATGACTCGGCGTATAAGCGCGATCCTGCCGGCATTGGCGGGTCAAGCGCCGGGCTAAACCTGCAACAGGCCACGAACAACTATGCTTCGGCCAAAGCGGCTTACGACAAGCTGTTCCAGCCGGCCACGGCGAACACCATTGCGTCTGCCAAGGCGCAGATCGCTTCGGCGCAATCCAACCTGTCCAACCTTCAGCCGACAGCGGAGAAGATTGCCTCGGCCAAACAGGCGCTTGACACTGCGCAATCCAAGCTCGACAGCCTGACGCCAACTGATGTCGTCATTTTGCAAGCCAAGGCCAAACTCGATCAGGCCGCGATTGCATATCAACAGTCCGAGAAAGCCGTTACCGATGCAACGATCAAGTCGCCTTTCGACGGCATGATTGCGACGGTGAGCATCGATGTGGGCGATTCGACCGGCGCCGGCACGGCCATCGAAGTGGCCGATTTCACCGTCCCGCAGTTCCAGGTCAACGTAGATGAAGCCGACCTGGGCAACGTGAAAGTGGGCGCGGATGCGACTGTTCAACTTCAGACCTACCCGAATGTCGCGATCCCTGCCAAAGTGGAGACTGTGGATTCTACAGGCACAACATCCGGCAACATCGTGACCTTCAAGGTGTATCTGTCGATTGGCAAAGCCCAATTACCGGATGGAACAGTGCCGACAATTCTGCTCGGCATGAGCGGCACTTCCCAGATCGTGACGCAGAAGGCCGACAATGCCACACTAGTGCCCAATAATGCGCTGATCGTGGATGCGCAGACCAAGGCATTCAGCGTGAACAAACTGAACGCAGATGGAACTGTGACCGTCACGCCGATTACCGTGGGTTTCCGCGGCACGGATAGCGTGCAGGCGCTCACCGGCGTGAAGCCCGGCGATGTGCTGGTGCTCCCCGGCGCGGCGGGTGTCAACACGAATGGCGGTTTCGGCGGAGCCGGTGGTGGTCGCCCCGGAGGTGGAGGCTAATATGATTGAGCTTAAGAATATCACCAAGCTTTATCAGATGGGTGATGAGATGGTGCATGCGCTACAGGATGTCAACTTAACGATCGAAGATGGCGAATATGTCGCCATCATCGGTCCCTCCGGCAGCGGTAAAAGCACACTGATGAACATCCTGGGATGTCTGGATATTCCCACGTCCGGCTCATATAACTTGAACGGCACCATGGTCAGCAAGATGCGCGAGAGTCAGTTGGCCACAGTGCGCAACAAGAACATCGGGCTGATCTTTCAGAATTTCAACCTGCTCGGCAAGGCAACCGCCATCCGCAATGTGGAGTTGCCGGCGCGCTATGGCGGTATCGGCCCGGCCGAACGGCACAAGCGCGCGGTAGCCGCCATGACATCCGTAGGTCTGGCGCACCGGTTGCACCATCGTCCAACTGAGCTTTCAGGCGGTCAGCAGCAGCGTGTGGCCATTGCGCGCGCGCTGGTGAACAACCCGCACATCCTCTTGGCGGACGAACCGACTGGCGCTCTCGACAGCAAGACAGGCAAGGAAATCCTCGATCTGTTTGAGCAGTTGCAGCGTGAGAATGGCATCACAGTCATCGTCATCACGCACGACCCGAACGTGGCGCGGCGCGCCCATCGCGTGATTACAATCCGCGACGGCCACATCGAGAGCGATATCGCCCGCCAGGTTGGCAAGGATGGCGTCGAGACGGTAATCGTGCATAAGCAGGCAGAACCTGTCGGGATGGTAGAAGAAGCTCCGGTAGCAGCTTATACCGAAGAGACTGCTGCCGAGGCTGCCAAGAAAAAGGCGATGCTCAAGGAAGGGCCGATACCCGTCAAGCGTCTAGCCATCCTCGGCGTGATCGGCGTCGTAATTGCGATTGTGGTGAACGCTATTCTCAGCCAGATCGCCTACTCGGTGCTCAACCTGCGCGCGCCGATGCTTCAGTTACAGCAGGTGGCGACCTTCACGGCGGTTGGCACTGTGCTTGCGGTGCTGGTCTATGCGTTGATCAACCGATTCGCCAAACGCCCGGTGTGGCTGTTCCGCATCATTGCTGCTGTCGCGTTGGTGCTGTCGATCGTCCCGGATGTCGGTCTTGCGACTGGATTGTTTAATCCATTTACACTGTTCGGCGGCGGCGGTCAACGCGGCGCTGGGGCTGGAGCAGCTGCAGCTGCCAATGGCGCAACGCCGGCGCCCGACGCCAGCGGCGCAACGCCGACTCCTGCGGCTGGTGGCGCGCAGCGCGCCGGCGGCGGTGCAGCAATTCGCGGCGGCGGTGGAATTGGCGGGTTGGCTTTCGGAGGTCGCGCAACTGGCGCCGGTGGGACTCGCGGTCAGTCGCCGCTGGAATTGCCGGGCTCCCTGGCTGTGTTGCACATCGTTGCCTATGGCATCGTTGTTGGTGTGCTTACCCGACGGCCTCGGGTCAAGAAAGGGAAGGTTTCCGGCCGGGCTGTGGGTGTGGCGAAGTAAGCCAGCTACCCACGAATAGGAGAATGCTATGAGTTTATTAGAGTTATTACAGACCGCGCTGGAAAGCCTGACGTCGAACAAGCTGCGCACGTTCCTGACGATGCTCGGCGTGATTATCGGCGTGGCGGCGGTCGTCACCCTGCTTTCCATTGGCGCAGGCGTGCAGGCGTCCATCGACAGTCAGATTACGTCGATGGGTTCGAACCAGTTGAACATTTCGCCCAACCGTCAGGTTACAGGCGCGCGTTTGACCGTGGATGATGCCACCGCGATCGCCGACAAGCTCAACGTGCCTGATGCGTTGCGCGTCGTGTCGGTGGTACAGGGCGGCGCTTCCGTGACAGCCGGCATCAACAAGGATTCGCCGGAGATTATGGGCACGACGCCCGAATACTTCGCGATGAAGAACGTCAACATCGCGCAGGGCGCCTCATTCACGCAGGCCGACGTGGATCAGCGCCTGCGCGTTGCGGTGGTAGGCCCTACGCTGGCTACCAACCTTTTCCCCGGCCAGGCCGCGCTGGGTCAGACCTTCCTGATCGGCAGCGTGCCCTTCCGCATTGTGGGCATTCTGGAGACGAAGGGCGGCACCGGCTTCGGCGGCACTGACGATAGCGCGTTTGTCCCGTTGACAGTTGCGGCGGAAAAGCTGTTCGTCAACCGCAACGGTGGGTTGAAGTCAGTGAACAGCATCACGGTCGAAGCAGTGTCGGCAGAACGCAGCGCTGACGCGCTGACTGAAATAGCCGCTATATTGCGCAGCCGCCACAACATCCTGATCGGGGCCCCGGATGACTTCCGCATCTTCGACCAGGCCTCACTCGTCGCGACACTGAACACCGTCGTCGGAACACTGACCGCATTCCTCGGCGCCATCGGCGCGATCTCGCTGCTGGTCGGCGGCATCGGCATCATGAACATCATGCTCGTCAGCGTAACCGAACGCACCCGCGAGATCGGCGTGCGCAAGGCCATCGGCGCGCAGCCGTTCGCCATCCAGCTTCAGTTCCTGATTGAGGCGCTGACGGTGACGATCGTCGCTGGCGTGATCGGCATCCTCTTATCGGTGGGACTCGTCACTGTAATCAATTCGGTGCAGACCAGCGTCACACCGGTTATCCAGAGCAATTCCGTGATCATCGCGTTTACTGTGTCGGTCCTGATTGGCGTCCTCTTCGGATTCTACCCGGCATGGCGCGCCAGCCGGCTCGAGCCAGTTGAAGCATTGCGCTATGAGTAGCGCATAAACGGTGGTATATACCACCAGGTGACCACACATGGTTGCTGTACAATTGCCAGGTAAGGTCAAGGCGCAGGGTGATACAAATCACCCTGCGCCATTAGTCTCAGGCGCTCAAGGCGCCATACAGTTCACCGGTATGAAGCAGGTCATCAGTCTCATCCGCCTGACATTGTTATTGCGCATCGCGACATCGATCGTGGGTGTGCTGGTGGTGCTTACTTTTCTGCCCACCACTGCCCCGGTCTATATCGAGTTGGCTGCCGTAGTGCCCTCGCTGCTGTTGCTGGTGGTGGTGTTCATTGCGCCACTGCGAGGCTGGGAGACGCCACGCTTTGTCAAAGGGTTGCTGGTAGCGGCGATTGTGGCCGAGGCGCTTGAGGCAGTCATCAGCCGATTGGGGCTGCAACTGGTTGCGGCGGCGAGTGGAATGGATGTGGGTGAGTTCTACCGTCGCAACGTTGGATTTCCGGTGGAGTGGTCTCTCATGCGGTTACCCTTAAACGGGCCGCTGCTTTTCATCACTATTCCGGCGGTGCTGGGCGGGTGGATCGACGGCAAAAAGGGTTCCCTGCGCTGGGCGGCCTTTACGGTGCTGATGACCCTGCTGTCCACGATTGCAACCACGTCGCCCGAGTTCACGCAATGGCGTCTGAACATCGGCGTGTTTGGCGCGCAGGCGATTGTCGTGTTTATCACCACCTTCTTTGTGGCAACTCTGGCCGACCAGCAAAGAGCCGAGCAAACCGAGATCGAAACCGCCAACCGCAAGCTGGCCGAACAGGCGCTGGTGCGCGAGCAACTGGCGACTTCGCGCGAACGCGTGCGACTGGCGCGCGATCTGCACGACACACTGGCGCACACGCTGGCAGGCCTGGTGGTGCAGGCAAACGTGGTGGATACACTATTCGGGAAAGACCCGGTAGCAGCCCGGCGCGAACTCGCTCGCGTGCAGAGCGTGGCCAGACAGGGGCTGTTGGATGCGCGCGCAGCCATCAGCGATCTGCGCGCCAACATCGTCGAGGATCTTGGACTGGCCAGCGCGTTACAACGCCAGCTTGAGATGATGGGGCAGCGCGCCGGCCTGCAAGTGGACTTTGAGCGCAGCGGCGACGAACCCCAACTGGATAAAGCCCACGCCGAGGCGCTCTTCCGCATCGTGCAGGAGGCGTTGAATAACGTGGAACGTCACGCCAATGCATCGCATGTGAGCGTATGTATGGAGCAGAATCCGTTGCCCGACCGAATCCTGACCGTGCGCATCAAGGACGACGGGATCGGGTTTGAGGAGACGGCGCTGGATGATGAGCGTTTCGGTCTGCGCGGGATGCGCGAGCGCGCCGAACTGATCGGCGCACACCTGCGCATCGACAGCATCGTCGGCGCCGGCACCACTGTCAGCATCACCTATCGACAGGAGTAGAACCCCCTAAATTGAAATCCGTGCGTTGGAAAACCCTGCTGACATGGGGAGTTGCATTGGCGCTTGTGGTGTTTCTACTGGCGCAGATATCGTTGCAGACGCTGGTCGATCTATTTACTCATGTGAACATCCTCGGGGTTGCACTGGGTGCAGGCGTCTATATGCTTACGAATGTCATCCGGGCGTGGCGCGTGGTGCAGATTTGCGACCGCCCACTGGCGGACACCTGGCCGCTGCTGACGCCCACGCTGGCCTCCAGTTTTGGCAACAACGTGCTGCCTGCGCGCGCTGGCGAACCGATCTTTGTCTGGGCGGCGCATGAGCGGCTGGGCTTAAGCTGGGGCGCCAGTTCAGCAGTCATGATCATCATGCGCGTGTTCGACACGATGATGGTGGCCGTCATATTCGTGTTTGCGGCAGTAGTCACAGGCGCGGCGGCATCTTCACTCATTCTGTGGGTCATTTCGGTGGCACTGGGCGGCGCGGTCATCGTCACGGCGCTATTGCCATGGTTCGGCGGTTACCTGGTCAATCTGTTTGTCGCGGCAGTGCGGCTCACTCGCCGGGCAAAGCTCGTTGCGTTTCTTGAGCACGAAGGCGCCCGCGCCGCAGACGCGTTCAAGCAGTTGCGCGCGCCGCGCATCTACGCTGGCGTCGTCCTGTCGTCGCTCGCGATCTGGCTGATGATTTTTGGCTGGATATTTATGTTGATGCGCAGCATCGGGATTGAGGTCAGGCTTGATCAATCGATCCTGGGTTCTACCTTCGGCATTCTGTCGAAGGCCGTCCCGTTCTCATCCATCGGCGGTTGGGGCGCGCACGAGGTCGGCTGGACAGCCGGTTTTATGCTGATCGGTTTCCCCAGTTCGCTCGCGATCAGCAGCGGGTTTGCGGTGAATACGCTGATCATCCTCACTTCCGCCGTATGCGGGCTGCCGGCGTGGCTATCGCTGTCGAGCGATCAGGCGAAGGGAAAGCGCGCCAGGGATGGGGATTCGAGATAGCCAGGAAATTATGAGTTAATTAAATGGTGAGCCGCCCCTTGAATTTATTTGTGCAGATTTGCGCGTTGAATGAAGAGGATACCATTGGCAAGGTGATCCGCGATATCCCGCGCCAGGTGGATGGCGTCGCGTCGGTGCATGTCGTCGTCGTCAACGACGGCTCAACCGACAACACCGTGCAAACGGCGACGGAGGCGGGCGCCGACATTGTCGTCAGTCACCACGCCAACAAAGGATTGGCGCGCGCTTTCCAGACCGGCATCGACACCTGCCTGGGATATGGCGCCGACATCATTGTGAACATTGACGCCGATGGGCAGTATGAGGCCGCCGATATCGGCAAGTTAATCGCGCCGATCATCTTGCAGCAAGCCGATATGGTTATCGGAGATCGCCAGGTGCAGGGCATGACGCATTTTTCGCCCGTCAAACGTCTCTTTCAGTGGCTGGGCAGCCAGATCGTGCAGTTGGCGTCCGGCATACGCATCCCCGATGCGGTATCGGGATTTCGCGCCTATTCTCGTGAGACGGCCCTGCGCATGTACGTCACATCAAATTTCTCCTACACCGTGCAGACGTTGATCCAGGCAGGCAAACTCGGCCTGGCCGTGCGCAGCGTGCCAATCCGCGCGCGCGCAACGACTCGCCCGTCACGCTTGCATCGCGGCACGCTGCATTTCATGAGCCAGCAGGCGGCGATACTCGTGCGCACCTATGTGACCTACGAACCGCTGAAGACATTCCTCACACTTTCCGCCCCATTCCTGTTGATTGGCGCGGTGCTCATCATGCGCTTGATCATTCTCGCCGCCGAACAGGGCGGCCAGTTTGTCGGGCGATTGCAGTCGCTGGTTGCCGGCATGGTGAGCCTTGTGATTGGATTACTGCTCGTCATCACGGGTATCATCGCGGATCGCGTCCGCGAGAATCGCCGCTTGCTGGAGGAACTCATGTATCGCGTCCGCGAGCAGGACACGCACCGCTATGTGTTACCCGACGACAGCAACAGGAGCGCTAAACAATGAGCAAAATAAGAGTGTTGATCGCTGACGACCAGGAGATCATTCGTCAGGGGCTGGCGGTAATCATGGATAACCAGGACAACATCATCACGGTTGGACAGGCCAGCGATGGCGTGGAGGCTGTGCGGATGGCGCGGGAACTGCGCCCCGATGTGGTGCTGATGGATGTCAAGATGCCGCACATGAATGGTATTCAGGCCACGCGCGCGATCACCAGCGAACTCCCGCAGACCCAGGTCATCATCCTCACAACCTACGACATCGACGACTGGGTGTTTGAGGGCATTCGCGCTGGCGCGCAGGCGTACCTGCTCAAAGACGCCGGCACCGAAGATCTGGCGAACGCCATTCGCGGTGTGCATCGCGGTGAATCGCAACTCGACCCCGCCATTGCGCGCAAGGTCATGGCCGAGTTCCGCCGGATGAGTGGCCCAGCGCAGATACAGCAGAGGACGCCGCAACCCGCCGAGGAGCTTGTAATGGAGGCGCTCACGGAGCGCGAGACGGAAGTCCTCGGGCTGATCGCGCAGGGGCTAGGCAACAAGGACATTGCGTTGAAGCTGTTCCTCAGCGAAGGCACGGTGAAGAACTATGTCAGCAGCATCATGGAGAAGTTGCACGCCAATGACCGCACCCAGGTGGTGATCAAGGCCGTGCGCCACGGCATGGTTAAGCTGTAATCGCCCCTTTTACTCCTTTTTTACATCTGCCCCATACCGCCATTACAACTCTGGCGCATGATCATTCTTGTCAGAAGCGACAACATCATGGCCTTGCATCCATAAGGAAGGCTGACAGGAAAACGCTAAAGGAGAAAATGAAATGGCAATCAAAAATCTGTTCAAGAAAGTCGTTGCGAGTGGGGTAATCGTGTCTGCATTGATCGGGGGCGCATCCTTGGCGCCGTCGCTTGCGGCGCGCGCAGAGCAGGCGAATCCGCCGGTCGTGACGGCTCAAGCCGCCCGACCAATCGTCGAAAAGGGTTTGGCGCGCGCCTTGAAGGTCGAGTTGCGAATCCAGGATCGGCAGAGCAAACGTCTGGATGGCGCGAGCAAAGTCGTGACAAAGGTGCAGGAGATCATCGATAAAGCAACAGCGGCAGGGAAGGATGTCAGCGCGCTCAACACAGCGCTCGACGCGTACAAGGATGCCGTGAGCAAGGCGAAAGGTATCCACGAGGCCGCTGGCGACATCCTCAAAGAGCACACCGGATTTGCTGACGGTAAAGTAACGGACAAGGTTGCAGCAAAGACAACGGTCACGACTGCCGGAGCAAAGCAGAAGGAGTTTGCTGAGACGTTTAAACAGGCCCACACCTCCCTCAAGGATGCTCTCAAAACGTGGAAGCAGGCGAACACAAAGTAGCCGACAAGTTACCTCGGAACAATCGTCAACAGCCTGTCGATAACCACGATAGGCTGTTCCGGCCTGGCAGGGTCGAAATACACTGCATTAATCTTCTGATTGGGGTCGAACAAGCTGAGCTTGAGATGGTAGTCTCCAGTTGCATCAGCCGGGATGTTCAAACGAACCGTGCTGATGATGTAGCTGCCCGGTTGCCAGTTCCATCCGATGATGGCCGGGGCATTGTCAATACTGACGACCTTGGCGCCGTCAGGCCGCGCGAGATCGATAAAGGGTGCGAAGTACCAGAACCAATGCGACTCAGTGGGCAGCGAGTCGATCCGCCAGACATGCGTCACCGTGATCATCTCGCCCGGTCTTGCTGTGGCCGGCGTCTCCAGGTCGACTAATGACCAACCCAGGTTAACCGTGAGCGGGGTAAACCCCTTGCGCAGGAACAGCTCGATGGGTTTGGATCGATAGCTGACCACGTCCGTATCCGGCGCGACTTGCAGCGGATACGCTTCCGCATTCTGCGGTATCGGTTGGCCAGGCAGACGCACCACGCAGTCGCCGCCTTGCGGACTCACCCGCCAGACATCAGACTGGTTTCGCGCGTCGCTGGTGCCATTGCCGACCCGGTCGCTAGCCTCGAATAGGCTGACGTTTGCCCAATATAACTCTTCGGAGCTATCGACTCTGTCACAGTGGGCGCGCAATAGATCTCCCAGTTGAAGCTGCCAGTGCAAGGGCAACCGCCCGATGTCAGGGCCGTAGTCCAATGGCGCCTTCATCAGGGTATCGGCCAAAGCGGCCAGATTCGTAACCGGAACGATCATCGCTGCGCCGAGTGCAACTGACAGGACGCCATTGGCAACCAGATTCAGAACGCGCGTGGGCGCCGCGCACTTACGCGCCGCGCACTTATGCGCCCTGACCCGCCACACCTGCGCGAGTAGCCCGAACGGGATACCTGCGAGCAGGTATCCCGCCGGCGCGGTGATCAGCATATATTGGTAAGCCGGATACACGTTCGGGCGAAGCATGAGCAGGATCGTCAGCAACACAGCCGGCACGCCAAACCATGTCAGGGTGAGACGATAGCCCAGATTCGCGCGCAGGCGTATTACGGCAATGATGACGCCGATCCAGATCGCCCATCCCACGACAGCGGCTCGGATGTCGCTGAGTGTATTGCGCAGCGCAAAATCCGTTGCGTTCGGGTTAGTCCATTCATTCTCGAAGTCGAGACCCGTCACGATGCGTAGCCCGTGGTTAAAGCCCGCCAGGTCAATATGCAGCCCAAACGGGTTAGGCAACGAAGGAGGCGTTGTCGCCACATTTTTCAGACCCGACTGCAGTTGGGTGATTGGATTCAGGTCATTCACCAGCAGTAATACCACGAAGACCAACCCACTCAATACGCACACCGCAAAGCCCAGCACTGCCGGCTTGGATAGCTTGCGGTCAACGCCCCATGCATACAACACAAGGAAGAAAACCTGGACGGCCAGCAGCATCGCCATGAGATAGGTCTGCATGAGCACGGCCGCGACCACGAAGCCCACGAACAAACGGCGCCTGTTTCGTTGTTGGATGGACACAAAGATCAACCATGCGCAGGCGACCGCGGATATCTCCAACAGGCCTTGCACGCTGACACCCGTGGCCGTGATGATGGCCCAGGGGCTGCTGGCAGCCAACGCGGCGGAAACGAGACCAGCGGTCTTGCCGAAGAAGCGCCTGCCCAGGTCATAAACCATGGCGACCCCTAACACATTCAGCATGGCGAATAGGGCTACCGAACAGAAGGGATTGCGTTCGAAAAACGAAAGTAAGGCCAGGAAGTAGCTTGTGCCGACTGGGTTGACCAGGTTGATATTCGACAACTGGCCGAGTAGAGGCAGGTCATGGAATCTACCCGCCGCGATCGCGTCGAGGATCACAATACCCCCGGCATGCACCCGCACGTTTGGATGATCGAAACGAATCGTATCCAGCCAGAAGAAGCGAGCGGCAAACGCGAATACCAGCAACAATAACGGAGCCCACAGGCGCTTAAATTGCATGATCAATGGCGAAAATTGACGTGAGTGCATTATTCCTTATCCATACGGCCCATGCTCCAGGAACCCCAGCAGGCGCCGCAGGCGCGCACTTGCGCCCTTGTGCACGTGCTCCGGCATGACGTAATTCATAAACGGGTAATACATCGAGTTAATCATACGCCGGCCATAGGTGACCTGCGTGATGTAGCGCACGCGGTCGCTCTGGTTTGGCCCGCCGCGATGCCACACCTGGTTGTTGAACATCACCACGCTGCCTGCCTTGCCCAGACAGGGCACGGCCATGTCCGCATAGCGCGTCTCATCCAGATTCTTTGGGGGTGGCGCGCCAAACAGGTGCGATCCGGGGATCACTTCCGTCCCACCGTGTTTGCGCTCAGTCACGTCGGTGAGGTAGTAGTTGGCCGTGAAGAACAGCACCGGCAGGCGCACGTTGGTGGGGCGCTCGCCATGCGTCACCAGATAATGCGACGGGTCGTCCTGATGCCATGTGCTGATGCCGGCGCCGTGCCCCGTAGTGAACGAATTATTGTGCACCACGTGGCAATCCGGCGCGATCAGTGCTTCGGCAAATTTTGCGATTGGGTCCATGTCGAACAGGCTGAGGTTGGCGCGGCTGTTCTCGAATAACCGCACACGCAGCCGCAGCGAAGCATTCGCGTCATCGGCGCCCGTGTGACCGCGCTCAAGGCTGGCCAGTTCCTTGTCGAGGTCCGTCCTCAACTCTGCGCAGAGCGCTTCCGTCAGGCATTCGGGCAAAAACAGATAGCCATCGCGGTGGAACTGCTCGACCCACTCTTTGATTGTGTCATCCGATACATGCTCGTAGTTGTTCAACATCATTACGCTCAATACCCTCTCGACCTATACCGATTTGTCCCCCGTTTATACCTTGATTTCACACGCTGCGCGTCGGGCTGCGGCCTGCAACCGATACGGCGTGTCTGGCGGGACGGTGCAACCCGGCCCGATCAACAGCTTGCGCGTGCCGGCCTCGCTCGCGGCGGCGGCGATGTCTGCGCTGATCTCGGCGACGGATTGTTTTGCGATGGCGCCTTCATTGATCCCGCCAATCAGCGCCGCCTGCGTCAGTGCGCGCGCCTCGGCTAGCGAAGGGGCGGTCTGGTGATGCGACCAACTGAACGCCTCCACGGGGTAATCGATCGTTCGCCCGAATTCGAGATTTAAGCCGTGCACGTGGGCGATGCGCACCATCCCCGCGGCGGCCTGCAGGATGCGCAGGTCGTAGGGCTTGACGAACTCGTCGAACTGCGCGGCGGTCAGCCCGCCCGCGTCTGCCCGGCTTGCGCCGTTGATCGAGTAGAACACCCCAGTGATACCAAGCGCTTTGCATGAAGTCACGTAATCGCACAACGTCTGTGTGACCGCATCCAGCATGGCGTGCCCGGCCTGCGGATAATCGAATACTACCTGCGTCGCACTCGCTCCGGCGGCGCGCACCAGCGTCTGGAGCGGGTTGAACAGCGTTTCCACGATGGGCACATCCGGCCCCAGTTCAGCGCTCAGGATGCGCAGACACGCCAGCTGGTTTGCGAATGAGGCTTTGTTCATCGGCAAGGGTTTGAAGGCCAGCAAGTCAGCCTCGCTGGTCACATTCTGCCCCGATGGTAGCGGATAGCGATAGTCGTTCATCGCTTTCAAATAGTCCCAGTCGTACGCGGCCATATAGCGCAGATGCGCGCGCGCCGTGTCCTCACTCGATAAATGCTCCGTTGCAAAGTGCAGCCACATGCTCACTGGCAGGCGGTCGACTGCTTCGCCGTTGATCGCAGCCATGAAGCGCTGCATTTTGGTCATGCTTGTCATTTGTCTCCTGTGTTAGTCAGGTCTATAGATACCCATCATATTATGCCCTTTACGAAGGTTGCGCATCCCCCTGCGAAGGTTGCCCGCATAAGGTTTAATCTACCACAGCCCCTTCGCAGGGTTGGCGCCATACAAGGCAACCCTGCGAAGGAGTTTTGATTGGTGACGACCCGCGCAAGCCCAACCTTCGCAGGGAACTGTGCACACCCATTTGACACTGCGGGTTGTGCGGCTAATATTAAGGGTGCCGGGATATTCCAGTCCGAATGACCGGTCGCATTCCGAAGTTCCTTGACGCACTGCCAATGGAGGCATTTGAATGAAGAAGAATATGATAAGCGATTGGATGACCGCAAACCCAATCACGATTGGCCCGAAGACAAACCTGCACGACGCGCATAAGCTGATGCAGGAACGCCGGGTGCGGCGCCTGATTGTGCTTGAGGACGGCAAGTTGGCCGGCATCATCGCGCTCAGCGATGTGCTCACCGCTGAACCATCCAGCGCCACATCGCTCAGTGTGTTCGAGTTGAACTATCTCCTTGCCAAACTCACCATCGACGAGATCATGACGCGCGAGGTCATCACCGTCCCCGCAACGGCGACCGTGCGTGATGCAGCCAGGCTGATGCTCGATAACAAAATCGGCGGCCTGCCCGTGATGGATGGCGACAAACTCGTCGGAATCATCACCGAGTCTGACATCTTCCGACTGCTTGTGCAATCGCCCGATCTCATCGACTAAACTATGAATCCCCGCGCCACTCTCGATCAACTGCGTCGCGTGCTGCCAGACTGCCCATCATGGGATGCGTGGCTGGCACAGAGCGGCGAACTCCCACCCGACTTCGATCAGTTGCCCTCGCGCGCGCGGCTGCCGGACCTGCTGACCGGCGACGACGGCGCGACGATCACGACCCCGGCAGCCTGGCAGGCGCAACGCGAGGGCATTCGCGAGCGTTTGAAGCACTGGGTTGTGGGGCAGTTCCCACCCGCGCCCGACAACTTGCGCGCGGAGGTATTGAGCGAGCATGTGGACGAAGGCGGAACCGCACAACGCGAGGTGCGTTTGACCTTTGGCCCGGAAGGGCGCGCCACACTGCGCCTGTGGCTGTTTATCCCACCGGCGCGCGCGGGTGACGCAATTGAGCGGGCTCCCGTCTTCCTCACGCAGGTCACACATCGCGACTGGGCGTTGATCGCTGTCCGGCGCGGCTACCTTGCCTGCGTCTATGCCGCCGCCGACTCCGCGGATGACACCGACACGTTCGCAGCCGCTTACCCCGGCTACGACTGGACGCGCCTGATGCGGCGCGCGTGGGCCGCCAGCCGCTGCATCGATTACCTCGAAACCGTGCCGCAGGCGGCCATGAGCCAGATCGCTATCACAGGCCATTCGCGCAACGGCAAGCAGTCGTTGATGGCGACCGCGTTCGACGAACGCATCAGCCTGGTGATCTCAAGCAGTTCCGGCGCCGGCGGCGTGCTCTCTGCGCGCGACTTCTCCGAGCAGCAGTTCGGCGAGGGCATCGAATTGATCACGCGCCGCTTCCCGGAGTGGTTTCATCCGCGCCTGCGGTTCTTCGTCGGTCGCGAGGACAAGCTGCCAGTGGATATGCACGATATGGTGGCGCTGGCCGCGCCGCGCCCGTGCCTGCTCAGCATCGCGTTGAACGACGCCGTGGAGAGCTCATGGGCGATACAGCAGACCTATCTTGCCGCGCAAAAAGTGTATGACCTGTGCGGCGTCCCGGACCGCTTGCGCATCCTGTGGCGCCCCGGCAGCCACGAAACCTGGACGACGATCATCGAGCGTTACCTTGACTGGTGCGACACTCATTTTGGCCGCGCGTCGTATCGCTTTCCCGAACGCCTGTTGCACCCGCATGACTGGGAAGGTTGGCGCGCCTCCTCACGTACGCAGGTCAGCGTCGGTGAATTCCCAACCCGCGCGCTCTCGTCCCGCACAGGCGTCGCGACGGTCGCAGATTGGGAGCGGGAGCGCGTTGCTCTGCACACTCAGGTAGCCTGGATGCTTGGCGACGCCCCGCCCCATCTGACCTCGGCTGGCGGCGACTATGGCGAAGAGCCGCCGCACATCGCAGCAACGATCGGGCGCGGCGAAGCCTCTGTGCCTGCTGGCATCGAGAAGCAACAGGTGGTTTTCGGCGAGTATGTGTGCGGCGATATCTACACGCCAGCGGGTGCGCGACAGGCCGGACGCCCGCTTCCCGCGGTGCTATGGCTGCACCCGTGGTCACCAGCCAACGGGTACGCCGCCCTGTATCGGCGCGGCGAGCAGGCACAACACATCCTGGCGCGCGCCGGCTTTGCCGTGTTCTGCTTCGATCAGATCGGTTTTGGCCGCCGCATCGAGGAGGCCGAGTACTTCTATCAACGTCACCCGCGCTGGTCTCTGCTGGGCAAGTGTGTGCGCGATGCGGGTGCCGCGCTCGATATCATGGCGCGCCTTCCGTATATCGACTCAGCGCGGATCGTCGGCCTCGGCTACGGCCTGGGCAGCCTCGTTGGTCTGCACCTCGGCGCGCTGGAAATGACCCAGGGGCGCCTCGCCGGCTTCGCATCCGTGTGCGGCCCGGCTGCCTTTCGGCTTGACACCGATGCCACGCGCACCGGCGGGATGCAACGCTGGTCGCGCGACACGCTGTTGCTGCCGAAGCTTGGGTTCTTTGACGCACAGCCCGACAGCATCCCGTACGATGTCAGCGACCTGCTGGCGTGCTTTGCGCCACGCCCGGTGCTGGTCGTCAGCCCGCAAATGGATCGTGAGGCGCCTCCTGATCTGGTGACGCCGGCGGTCGATGCGGCGCGCAACGTGTATGCCCTGCACGGCGTCGCGGATCGGTTGACGCACCTGATTCCTGAGGACTACAACCACTTCGGGCCGTCACAGCAGGCGCTCGTATTGGAGTGGCTCAAGCAGTTATAACCACAGGTATTTGATATGACAAACGAAATCCCTGGCCCCGCCTATTGCATCCACACACCGCGCCTGGTCGTGCGCTGCTGGAATCCTGCCGACGCCCCGCTGTTAAAGGCCGCCATCGACGCCAGCGTTGATCACCTGCTTCCCTACCTGCTCTGGGCTGTTGGCGAGCCACAGCCGCTGCAAACCAAGATTGACCTGCTTCGAAAATTCCGCGCCGACTTCGACAGCAATCGCACGTATGTTTACGGCATTTTCAACAAGGACGAAACCAGCGTCGTTGGTGGCACCGGGCTCAGCACCGAGGCGGGTGAAAAGGCGCGCGAGATCGGTTACTGGATACACAAGGATCACGTGGGGCAGGGTTACGCGACTGAAATATCGGCTGCGCTGACCCGCGTCGCGTTCCTGGTGGATCATGTCGAGCGCGTGGATATTCGTTGCGATGTGGACAATCTGAAAAGCGCTGCCGTCCCGCGCAAACTGGGTTATACCCTCGATGCCCGTCTGCGCCGCCGGGGGCATGCACTCGACGGCACATTGCGCGATGACTTGCTCTTCTCGATATTTGCCAGCGAATTTGAGGCCAGTCCGGCAGCACAACTGTCTGCGCACATTACTGCGTTCGACGCAATGGGGAGACAGATCATCAACAACCTGCCGGCGACCCTCCCCTTCTCCTCTTCTCTCCTCACCTCTTCTCCTCCGCTCCCCGCCTCCTCCGCCTGAACGAGTAGATCACCAGCGCCGCACCTGTGAATACCGGGATGACGCCGGCCAAGGTAAACACCTGCGCGACGGTCAACCCAGCGCCCAACATGCGGTTGTGCACAAAGCCCACGCCAAACAGCGCTACCGACAGCAGGATGCTGGTAATCGCAAATGCGGAATCGCGCATCGACGGGTCGACCGACGCGTTCACCGCAGAGGCGCTCGATCCCCACACCGTGCCCTGGATCAGGAAATACACCAGAAAGATGCCGACGAGAGAATTGACGTCCCCGGCCAGCCCCATCCCGACGACACATAAGCCGACAAGAGCGACGCCGGCGCCGTAAGCGCGCAGGGCATTCACGCGGTCGATGACGGCGGAAAGGATGAACAGCGAGATCAACGCGGGCAGCCGGCCGAGCGCGATGAAGGTGCTGATGTCGCTGTCGAGCGCGTGATGTGCGTCGCGGGCGAGGTTTGGCAGGAGCTGATTGACCGTGAGGTAGTTGAATGGCTCCAGGCATAGCCCGATGCACAGGACAACAAAACTCCCCGTTGCCAGCTTGCCCACCGAGGCGCGAGTGCGAAGGACTCGCAACAGGCTCACCACTTCCGTTTGATTCCCGGCGAAGTTGCGCGAGACAATGTGAAACAGCACGGCGCACACAACGCACATCACGCCGATGGCGATGAACGCATCCTGATAGCTGGCGTTCGCGATGATCTGGCCGCCGGCAACCAGTGTTACGGCGCTGACCCCCGCGTTTGCCAACTGGTTGATGACGAGCGCGCGCCCCGGCTTGTCACGACCAAGTTCGGCGATCAACGGTTGCCACGTGACCAGCCCGACGGCCTGGGTGAACCCCGCCAACGCCATCAGCGCACGGATGACCAGCCCATCGGTCGTCAGCGCCATCCCGAAGTAAAACGCTGCCCCGGCGATCAACGAGATCGTGACCGTGTTGCGGCGTCCCAGCCGCGCGGCAATGTCGGTGCAGACCAGTTGCCACGCCACCATGCTGCCGATGAACCACAACGTCACCTCTGTCCATTGCTCGTTGCTATAGCCCAGCCCTTTGACCAGGAAACCGTTGACGAAGGTATAAAGCCCGAACCATGTTGCGATGCCGACGAATGATACCGGCAGCGATGCGGAGATGAGTGTAGTGAGTCGTTTCAATGGTTATCCTCGGCTGCACCGATAATACACCACGCTTCTCAATCTCCAATCACTAATCTCCTGTCTTCCTGTCTTCCGCTGGGTTGCATTCGCGCCACTGAAAGGCGTAGAATACAAACTCGGCATGCTTGATTGGGCTTAATAGATAGAAGGAGATCTGGATGGATTTTTCGAAGGTTGTAAACAGTGTCATTCAACAAATCAAAGATGAAACGGCTGTCGAGGGAGTGTTTCTCTTCGGCTCGGCGGCTGCCAACAAACAAGATGACTACTCGGATCTCGCTATTGGCATTGCCACGCGGGACAATGTCAAGGACTATCGCAAGGCCTATGGCCTGAGCGAGGATATCTTTAACGCCATCGGTAAGCGCATTGGCTTGCAGGAGCAGGATCAGGAGCACACTCATACAGCGAATGCGCTCTTTGGCAAGACGGCATACCCGCCGTTGGGCTTGAAGGTTGATCTACTGTTCAGTCAATTGAAACACCTGGCTGATAAAATGCCGCAGTCCAGCGAATTGATCGCGTTCGATCGTAACGCAGGGCTGGCTTCACTGCTCGACAAACACGCCAAAAGCAAATCGAAGGATGACATCGCGGCGAAGCTGAAAGAGAACCTGAACGAATTCCCGTTTTATCTGTACGACGCCGTGCGCGCCTTCGGGCGCAAGGATCACGCGCGCGTGCAATCGTCCGCCGAGGAGATGCGCAAGGCGATCTATCATGTCGCGGCGGTGCGCGCAGGTCGCAGCGGCCACGGCAGCAGCGGCCAGGGGCTCGCAAATCTCGCGCCCGGTGAGAAGTGGGTTGTGGAGCATTCATATCAGACGTGCACCCGCAAAACGGTGCAAAAACTCACCGAGTTGTATGTCGCCTGCTTTGCTGACATCCAGACCATTTACCACATCGAGCCGGAAGTCGCTGTTTTGCAACAGTCGTTGACCGATCTTATATAGCGTAGAGGGAAAACTGGACGCAAAAGAGTATTCTGACGCATTCGCGCCCATCTACAACCAGAAATGGGGCAGTTGGGCCATTCAGCTTGCGCCGCGCATCCACCGTTTTCTTGATGCGTTCTCGGAGGGCGGCCTGCCAAAGTCGCTGCTCGATGTCTGTTGCGGCAGCGGCCAGCTTGCGGCGCACTTTCTGCAGCGCGGCTATCGCGTGATCGGGCTTGATTTGTCCGAGGCGATGCTGCGCGAGGCCGCCGCAAACACCAGCCAGTATCTCCAGACGGGGCAGGCGCGCTTCATCCAGGGCGATGCGGCGCACTTCACCCTCGGTGAGACCGTCGGCATGGCGGTCTCGACCTACAATTCACTCAACCAGCTCGCGGACATCGCCGCGTTGGAGGGGTGTTTTCGCAGCGTCTGGAATGCGCTCGTTGCTGGCGGCGTGTTCCTGTTCGACATTCATACGCGCACCGGCTTACAGAGCTGGAACAGCACTGCCATCGAGGATTCACCGGAGCTGATGCTTGTCAGCCATGGCAAGTTCGATCCGGCGGCCGGGCAAGCCTTCCTCCATGTGACCGGTTTCGCGCGCACCGAGAACGGGCTATATGAGCGCATCGAGCAAATCGCCCACAACACGCTGTTTGATCTCGAAGAGATTCGCGCGCTATTACTGGCTCTCGGCTGGCGCGATGTTTATCTGGCCAGCGGCGCCGATCTGTCGCGGCCCGTGGCAGACCCCGAAAACGAACGGCGCGTCTTCTTCATTGCCCGCAAGCCCGGATAAATCTTATGGAGTTGATGAATGCGAACTGATTACGACGAGACCCCGTACCCGAGCCTGTCTTATGGACAAACGCACCCCGACCGCATGGCGACAATCGCCACGTTGCTGGGATTGCATCCAGTCCCCGTGACCCATTGCCGGGTGTTGGAGCTGGGCTCGGCGGCAGGTGGGAATATCTACCCGCTGGCCTATGCCTTGCCCGATAGTCAGTTCGTCGGCGTTGATATCTCACAGGCGCAGGTGGATGAAGGCCATAGGCTCATTTCCCGCCTGGGACTGCAAAACATCGCGCTCCACAAGATGGACATCATGGACATCACGCCGGAGTTCGGGCAGTTCGATTACATCATTGCCCACGGTGTGTACTCGTGGGTTCCCGCGCCCGTGCGCGAAAAGCTGATGCAGGTCTGCAAACAGAACCTGTCGCCCAATGGCGTCGCGTTCGTCAGCTACAACTCCTACCCTGGCTGGCACATGATGGGCGCCATCCGCGCAGCGATGTTATATCGCACGCGCAACACCCAGGACCCAATGGAACGTGTGACGCAGGCGCGCGCCCTACTCGACTTTATGGCCGAGGGTATCCCGGCGGAAAACAGCGTGTTCGGCGCATTCCTGCAATCCTACATGCGCTTCTTACAGGGTGAATTGAAGGGCGCCAACGCATTGGGCAACGCCTTCCTGCTGCATGACGAACTGGAAGAGGTGAACGACCCGGTCTACTTCTCACAGTTCATAGCGCATGCGACGACCCATGGTCTGCAGTATGTGGCGGAGGCCGACTTCGCCGATGTGTTTCCAAAGGGTTTCTCAGAGCAAACCATGGCAACGCTGCAAACACTCGCTCACGACATCGTTGAAATGGAGCAATATCTCGACTTCCTGCGCAGCAAGATGTTCCGCCAGACGCTGCTGTGTCACGCCGAAAACACAGTGCAACGCACGCTTTCGTTGAACCGCGCGATCGGTCTATATGCCTCGTCGCGCCTCAGGCCGGAAAGCCAGACGCCCAGCATCGAGACGGTGTCTGTGGAGAAGTTTCTCTCTGGCAGCGATGAGGTCACGCTATCGACCGATCACCCGGTGAGTAAGGCGGCGCTGATCTACCTGGCTGAAGTATGGCCGCGCGCGATCCGGATCAGCGATCTGCTGAACATCGCGCGCGAAAAGGTGAATGCGCCGCCCGAACGGATCGAGGAGGACGCGCAGGATCTGCTGGCCAACATGCTCAAGGCGTATACCTATAGCTCGCAACTGGTGGAGTTGCATGCGTTCCAACCGCGCGTTGTCACCGAACCCGGCGAACGACCGCTGGCCAGCCCGGTCGCGCGTCTCGGCGCCGAGGGCGGCTTGATCGCGACGAATATGTGGCATGAACGCGCTCACCTCACGCCGTTCCTTCGTCAGTTGCTACAGTTGCTGGATGGCGCGCGCGACCGCGCAGCGCTGCTGGATAAGCTGACTGAACTGGCTATTGCTGAAGTGCTTCACCTGAAGTTGGATGGAGAACCCGTCACTGACCCCGCGGTGATTCGACCCTTGCTGGAACGCGAACTGGAGCCGAACCTGCAGTGGCTGGGGCGCGCCGGGACGCTCGTGGGTTAATCAGGCGCGCTTATAGCGAAACTCGCTGGTCACGATGTCATCCCCTTTTCGGTCATGCGTCGCGACCAGCAATTCGCTTGCGCTGATGCGCTGGTAGACAAAGCGCGTTGAGCGGAAGCTGCCGCCGCGCTCGAAGGCGGCCTCGCCGTCGCTGGCATGCACCAGAGGATAGGCAACTGCCATACCCTTCTCCTCCCAGCCGTTCAACCCGCTATCGAAGTGTTTTAACCGCAACACCAGCCCGTCGGGTGCGGGTTCGATCACCAGCAACTCGTAGTAGTACACCCGACCATTCTTCAGCCAGCGGAACATGCCCATCATCATCCCGCCGGCGGGCGCGCTCCAATGCTCGTCGATCTGGTCGCCGTCCACCAGCCCTGACCAGCTTCCTGTCATCCATGCCAGAATGTCAATATCGGAAATAATTGTTTTCATGATGTGTGCCCGCACCAAGGTGCGCTACTCTTAGCATAATATATCACTCCCCCTTTGGTAAGTTTTCTGGCAAGAAATGTCCACTTTTCGTTTGTGAAAGATTGTACAAATAACCCATCTGGCTAAGCGCTCATCTTGATGGGCAAGCAACGTAGTGGTTGGAAGTGCCAGAGTAAAGGAGTAAATCGAGATGTTTATCAATTATGATTTGATTCGGCAGCAAGCGCAGGGGTACAACGTGAATCTGGAGGCGCTTTACGTGCCATTGCAGCGGGTAGCGGAGCAGAGCATTGGACAGCGGTTATTAATCAGTCTTCGCAGCGTGGTGGGCGGCGGCAATCTAAACGCCCGTCGCGCCAAGGCCAAGCCCGCGTTTACGAGTCACGGGGTAGTTGCAAAGTAGCGTCACGCGCGTACTCAGCCGCCTGACTCAGTGACATTCCCTCGCCCTCGGCCAGTGCAGATGCAAACAACTTGTCGCCAAGCATGCTGCGCCCGAGGGCAATTTCATGATCGTAGATCACCCGGCTGGCCGGGCTGATCAACCACATCAGTAAAGTGTCTCGCGGCGCCATTGCGGCGCCCAGAATCCGCGCAGCACGATCCGTGTGTCCCTGTGAAACGGCCAGCGAGGCCAACGCCGCCAGCGCCAGCATGATGCCTGCCGGTTGCCCGGCTTCCTGGTACTGCGTCAATCCCCGGTTGATACTAGCCAGTGCGCCCGCCAGGTTGCCTTTGGTGATATGCGTCAACCCGATCAACACGTGCAGACGCGCCACGCGTTCCACGTCGCCCACGCGGCGATACAACTCGAGGCTTTGTTCGTGCCATGATCGCGCCGACCCGGCGTCGCCAATCAACCACGCCACCATTCCCAGGTCGAGCATGGTGCGAGCCACCCCATTACCCACATTCCACTGCACGCCCAGGCTGCGCCACAACGTCAGGCATTCCAGCAGTACCAATTCCGCCTGAGGAAAGTCGCCCCCGATCAAGAGCAAGTCTGCGTACAGTTGCAGTGTGATTGCCAGGTCTTCCGGGCGTGACAGGGCTCGTTGTCCTGCCACCTCGGTCTCGCACGCTGCCAGCGCCGCAGCCAAGTCGATAGAAACGAGGCTATTGATGACCGAACACACATCGAACTGGCTCGCGTCGCCGCGCGAGGCATCCCCGCGGCGCGCGCCTTCCTGCGCAATAGCCAGCGCCTGCCGGATCAGCGCACCTGCGCCTTCCACTTCGCCGTGCTTCAATCGCACCCAGCCCAGCCCGCATGTCGATACGGCCATGCCGTGTGTAAATTGCACCGACTGCGCCCGCGCCAGCCCGCGTTCAAACACCGCCTGCGCAACGGCATAGTCCTGGCGGTGCATGGCCGCATAACCTGCCCAATAGAGAGCTTCGATATGCTCGATTGGGTCCTCGATGTGGTGGGCGAGGCGCACAACTTCGTTGGCATAATCGCTCCACTGGCTGAGGTTATACCCGCGAAATGCCTGCAGTCTCAGCAGGCCGTTGATAGCCTCGACGCGCAATGCGGTGGGGGCGACGGTCTGCCGCGCCAGCGCCTCTTCCAACCATGCGGCCGCCTCGGCCAGATAGCCGCGCGACACCCATAACGCCGAGAGCGCTGTGGCAATATGCAACCCCAGCACCTCGCTGCCCGGCCGGGCGCGCGCCCAGGCCATCAGCCCGCGCACGTTGCCCAGCTCGGCTTCAAGCCGGTTGAGGAAGTCAGTTGCGGGAGGGCCGTCTGCGCCGTTTGCCCGCACCACTGCCAGCGAGATGATGTGCTCGGCCAGACGGCTGTAGATTGCATCTCCTTCGCCCGCCTCGCGCAGTTTCTCGGCGGCGTACTGGCGAATAGTATCCAGCAGGCGGTAACGAGTCTGCCCGTCGGGCGCAGGGTAGGCGGCGTGTGTGTCCATCGCGACCAGCGACTTCATCACCAGTTGCAGCAGCAACGGCAGTGTGTCGGGCGTGTCGGCGCACACGGCCTGCACGGTATCTGCGGTGAATCCGTCGGCAAAGACGGACAGCCGCGCCAGCAGGATGCGCTCTTCCGCATCAAGCAGGTTGTAGCTCCACTCAAGCATGGCGCGCAGCGTCTGGTGGCGGGGCAGCGCCGTGCGTCTGCCACTGGTGAGCAATGCGAAGCGGTCGTCGAGTCGCGCCGCGATCTCCTGCGGCGCCATGACCGCGACCTGTGCGGCCGCCATTTCAATCGCCAGCGGGATGCCGTCCAGGCGGTGGCAGATTTGCGCAAGGATTGGCGCAAGCTCGGGCGTGAACTCGAATCCGGCGCGCGACGACTGGGCGTGTTCGATGAACAATTGAATGGCTTCGTAGCTCTTGATCTCGTCAAACGGCGGCGGATTCGCCGGATCGGGCGTGGTGAGCGGCGGCACCAGCCAGTTGATTTCGCCCGGGATGCGCAACGCCTCACGACTGGTGGCCAGCACGCGCAAATCGGGGCAGGCAATCAACAGGCGTTCAGCCATGTCGGCGACTGCCGCAACAATGTGTTCGCAGTTATCGAGGATCAACAGCAATTGCTTGTATTTGAGAAAATCGACCAGCAGCTCGATGGGAGTGCAGCAGGGTTCGTCAGCTACTTTGAACTCGTCGGATATGGCGCGCACCAGCGAGGCCGCGTCTGCGAGGGGCGCAAGCTCAACCAGCCAGACGCCGTCCGCAAAATCCCCGACGGTTGCGGCAGCGTTCGCGATTTGCAGCGCCAGCCTCGTCTTGCCCATGCCGCCGGCGCCGGTGAGCGTCACCAGCCGGTTGGAAGTGAGCAACTCTGTGACCTCGCCGATGTCGCGCTCGCGCCCGATGAACCGCGTCAGTTGTGCCGGCAGGTTGTTGTGGCGCTTGTTCGATGAACCGGATGACGCAATCACCGCTGGCTCGTCCGTCGATTTGCCGCGCGCCTTCTCCGCCAGTTGCATCAGCCGCTCTGCCAGTTCCGGCTCGTTTTCGATGTGGATCGCCGCGACGATTTGCGCGCGCACAGCGGCGATATCGGGCAATCGCTGGCCGCCCTCAAGGCGCGCAATTTGAGCCTCTGAGTAACCCACGGCGGTTCCAAGTTCACGCTGGGTCATACGAGCGCGGCGTCGCAGATACTTCAGAAGCTCTCCGAATGTGGTGAGCGAATCAATGGTTGCGCCTGGCATGCTATTTCATATGTCTGGTGAGCGAAACCGACTTTAAGATGAACAGAGGTTCATCGGCGCGATCAGGGCTGATGTGTCGATGACGTAAGTTGTTGATTCAGTGCTCATTGAGTGTCTTTGTCTCTTTCACGCTCTCTCGCGCGTTCGCGCATCAATGCAGTATAAAGCCCTGTATGTTTAGGCCCGGAAAACAACTGCTTGAGTGCTTCCAGTTGCTCAGGAGTGCGGACTGACCTTGACTCACGATCTGCCCGTGACTTTACAAAGAGGGCAAAATCAATGACTTCGGCAAGACGTTCCGATGGAAGTTCATTTGCCAGACGGATCAACGTCTGTTCCAACTCAGTCTTCGTGATATCTGGTGTCAGCATAACTTGCTACCTCATGTGTTCAAACTGGAATGTACCACATCTTCTTATGCTGACTCTGCCGGCAGCGTGCTCAGAAACCAATTGTTCGCAGTAAAACAATCTATGCCCGTTTGTCATGAAGAAAGGCACCCTTACGCTCCTCCCTTGCCAGTTGACGACTCGCCAAACACCATGCGGCGCAGGTCTGCTTCGGCTTTGCCGATCTTGCTCTGGTACAGATGAAGTTGTGCCTGGAATGACGATGTCAGATGGCTGGCCTTGTAGCCCGCGATCATCTGCGCCAGCCAGTCGTCCAGCACACCTGGCGCAGGTTCGCGGTAACCAGTCGCGCCATCGAAGCTGACTGTCTCCATCGGCAAGCGCGGGGGCATCGGTGGGTATGCGCCCGCGGCGTAACCAAACACGATGGTCATCAGCGGAAACACGCCCGGCGGCAAATGCAGCTTCGCGCACAGGTATTCGGCGTCGAGCAAGCCACTCTGGCCGGTTTCCGACAACATCACGGACGATACGCCGAGCGCCTCGGCAGTGAGATTCATCGCCATCGTCGCGAGCGATGCGTTCATGACAGCGATGGTGTACTCGACCAACGGGCTGTGCGCGATGGTCTCCTCCCCCAGCGCCAGCCGATCCCTGTGGGTGTCACCCAGGATGATCACCGCGCGCGGCGCCTTGAACGGGATGGGGTGGTCGAAGGTTGCGCGCCACGATGCCGCCGTGAACACCGCGAACGACCATGATTGCAAGTTAACCGTCGATGGCGCCACCCGCCCGGCTTCGAGGATGGCGCAGAAGACATCCTCAGGGATATCGTCGCTGCGGTAAGTGCGCACGCTGCGACGACGCATAATCACGTTCAGCAGTGCGTTGTCCTTGAGGGATGGCGGCACCTGCGGCTTGCGCGTGATGATACGCCATAGGCTGCGGATGAAGAGGAGTGGATCAGGGGTATGTGCCATGTGGAATTGTAAAGAAGCGTCCGGCAGTGCAACTGCCGGACGAACGCCAAATCACTCTTTGTGCCGGCAGCAGTTGCGCTATGCATCTGCATGCCGTGGCCAGCTAGTTGCGCGATATCTCGGGCGTGATAGCCGGTTCGGGCGCGCTGATCTTGTCCTTGTCAACGACGGTCAGGAAGCCGCCGAACAGTCGGTACTCATCCATGCGGCACGAGTTGATCAACTTGCCATCGAAGTAGGTCATGTCCGGGCAACTGTCGCACATATCGGCCTGACCGTTGGGCTGCACATCGGGCGCCTGGATGATGCCGATGCTCTGCACGTAGACGCTGTCGAAGAAACGGCCAGGGTGGCGCGCCATATCGCCCATGTAATTGGCGTAGGCCTTGCCAACCGACTTGTCAACTGCCGCAAGCGAGAATACCGCCCGCCCGATCTTTGCCTGTGAGAGATAGGCCAGGTACGTGCCAGTGAACAAGTGATGGCCGGTCTGCGCCAGTTCCATTGTGCGCTTGCCCACTGAGCCATATACCTTATGCTTATTGCCAATCACAGCGCCCGCAGTCCACTTGAACGAGTCGTGCTTTTGTGTCCCGCCCAGGTAGGCGGATGCCTCGAACTCCGGGCAATGCTCCTGGATGATCTGCACAACTTCCGGCCCGGTGACGAATTTCTCGTCGAAGTGATCGGTGGTGTAACTCAGCCTGCTGAGATCCACGGCCTGCTTGGTGTTATCCAGCGCAACGGCAGTGTCAGTCGTCGCAGTGCGGTAAGTGATGAACACCAACCCTTGCACCTTATCGATATTGGCTTGGCCCCACTTAAGGATATCGGGAATCTCATGATAGGAAGAAGGGTACACCGTGGCATTGAAAATAACGTACAGACCCTTCTCGCGCGCGATCATATCGGCGCAGTGCTGGCGCAGTTCGTTGTGTTCCTTCTCTGTCTTACCTCGCCATTGCGGACGCCCCTGGTGGCTGTCGATGTGGATCGTAAAGCCGCTCAGTCCGGCCTTCTTCAGTTCCTTCAGTATTTCGGGCGTGAGCGCCATCGCGTTGGTCAGCACAACTGGCTTGATCTTCTGCTCTTTGATGAACGCCACAAGATCGATGATGTGCGGGTAAATCAGCGGTTCGCCGCCGGCGATCGAGATGTTGTCCGGGTTGCGCCAGCGCTTATAGAACAGCACTTCCTCTTTCACCTCTTCGAGCGTCTTATGGCCGCTGATACGCTGTCGATAGCAGCCCTCGCAGGCCAGGTTGCAGATGTCAGAGACTTCCAGCCAGGCGATGGCATTGTCGTTCATCGACCACGGCAACCGATACATATCGCGTTTGTCTACAGTCACGTCGTTTTCTCCCTTGGTTAACTTTGATTGTTCACATCAATCCAATCATTCATTGAATGATCACATTGAACATGCCTATTGACCGAACTCATGGAGCAGGCGCGCGCGCATCGCGGCCTCTTTCAAGGTAAACCCGACTTCGACCCCAGTACAACATACGCCGCTACTTCAACCAGCGCTAAATATCGAGCGGCATAATAAGTCGTTATTCTAGCCGAAATAAATAAATAGAGCATTAAGAAAATCCCACAGCGATGATAATAACGGGACACGACCATGAAAATCACCAAGATCGAATCAGTCAGTTTTGCCAAACTCCCGCGCTTACTCTTCGTGCGCGTCCACACCGATGCAGGCATCATCGGTCTCGGCGAGACGTACGACAAGACGCCCGGCTCGCGCGGCGCGCTGCACGGCACGCTAGCGCCTATCCTGCTCGGCAACGACCCGCGCGACATCGAGCGGTTGTGGCGTTTTTGTTTCGACACCATTCTGTATCACGGTTTTGCGGGCGCGGAGTTGCGCGCTCTCTCTGCCGTCGAGATGGCGTTGTGGGACATCCTCGGCAAGAGCCTGAACGCCCCGGTCTATCAACTGCTGGGCGGCGCCGTGCGGCCGGCTGTCAGCACATATAACACCTGCATCGGGCATGGCGCGGTGGATGACTACGCGCGCTGGCATACCGACGCCGGGGCATTGGCGACTGAATTGCAGGCCGAAGGCATCCAGGGCGTGAAGATATGGCCGTTCGACCGCTTCACCGAGCGTTCCTTCGGACAGAACCTGCGCAGCGAAGAGATCGACGCCGGGCTGGAGCCCGTTCGCAGCATTCGCCGCGCGGTCGGCCGCGACTTCCGCATCGGCATCGAGTGTCACTTCCGCTTTACGCGCGCCGCCGCCGAACAACTCTGCTACGCGCTTGAACCCCACAACATCTACTTCGTGGAGGACCCGCTGCCGGCCGTGGATACCGCCGAGATCAAGCGCCTCAGCCAGGTTTCGCGCATCCCGATTGTCGGCAGCGAGACGCTGCTCAGCCGCTGGCAGATGCGCGACTGGATTGCGAATGGCGTAACACAGATCATCATGACCGATGTCGCCTGGACGGGCGGCATCGCCGAGTCGAAGCGGATCGCCAATATGGCTGAAGCCTATGGCTTGCCGATTGTGTTCCACAACGCTGGCGGCCCCATTGCGCATATGGCGTCGCTACACCTGGCTGCGCATGTGCCAAACTTGTTCGAGTTGGAGATGGTGCGCGCCTTTTACAACACCTACTTTCGCGAATTGACTGACGTCGATGTAACCATACGTGATGGTCATGTCGCCATCCCCTCAGATCGTCCAGGGCTGGGCGTCGAGTTCCTGCCGGCAGTCTGGGAGCGCTCGGACCTTCAAGTGCAGACGAGCGAAGGCGCGGGCAAGGCGCAGGGAGTTCGCGCGATGGGCGACTCATGGAGCAAGCCCGATATTCGGCTATAGCCTATGACCGGCGCACAACCTGACGACATCTTTATCGACAGCGAAACACTCGACTCGCTGCACGACCCGCACATTACGCGCCTGCCGCCCGGCGAGCGCATCGGCGCGCTGCGCTTTGGCCTGGCTGTGACCTATGATGGGACATTTGGCTGGCGCTCGTGGACATCGTCGCTGGTCAACCTGCTTTGGAATCACCTGACGATGCCGGGGTTGCGCATCGTCGGCTGGGACGTCCTGGAGTATGACTTGCCGGTGATCTGTCACGCCATGCAATGCAGTTGCCCGAACCCGATCCTGGATATGTCGGCGGAGATACAGGACGCCATCGGCAGGCATTACAAGCTGGACAGCATCGCGCGCGCCAACCTGGGACGCGGAAAGCTTATGGACACGTATCTGGTAATCGAGTGGCTGCGCAAAGGCGACAGCGTCTCGATGACCAGAGCGACCGAACACTGCCACAACAACGTTCAGCTGGTCAGAGACCTGCTGGCGTTTGTGCGGCGCGGGGCGCCATTGGTGCTGCCCGGTCGCGAGAAATCACGCGATTATGCGCAACCCGCTGCGAACGAAGAAACATTGCGCCTTTATTTCAACCCGGACGGCGCATGGGTGCGCTGCGAGACCACCCATGGCGCCGTCATCAACCAACGCACCGTGCCGGCGCGGCCCGCCGTGAGCCAGCATTGACAGAATCAGACATCCAGCCAAAATCAACCTGGCACGATGACAGATCACTTATTTGGAGAAAATAACCATGTCGAAGATACGCGTCGGAGTTCAGCTCCCCCCGCAACATACAACCTACGCCTCCTATGCCCAGGCGGTTCGCGATGTCGAATCACTTGGGGTGGATACGATTTTTAACTGGGATCACTTCTTCCCGCTGTCGGGCGACCCGCAGGGCAACCACTTCGAAGCCATGACGCTGCTCACAGCCATCGCCACATTGACCACTCGCGCCGAGATCGGCACACTCGTGACGTGCAATTCCTACCGCAATCCGGCGCTGCTGTCGAATATGGCGAAGACCATTGATCACATCAGCGGCGGGCGCCTGATCCTGGGCATCGGCGCGGGTTGGTGTGAGCGCGACTATGCCGAGTTCGGCTACACCTTTGGCGCGGCGCCAGACCGGCTGCGCGCGCTGGGACAGGCGCTGCCGATCATCACACAGCGCTGGCAGGTGGATGTGCCCGCCCCTGTGCGCAACCCGATTCCGATCATGATCGGCGGCGGCGGCGAACAGGTGACGCTCAAACTGACGGCGAAATACGCCAGCATCTGGAATTTCTTTGACCGGGATGGTCAATACAAGCACAAGAACCAGGTGCTGAACGAATGGTGCGAAAAGGTGGGACGCAATCCTGCCGAGATTGAGCGATCAATGACCGTGTTCAACTCGAAAGATCTCGATAAATGCGTCGAGGCCGGCGCCACGCACATCATCATGGGCTCAGGTGAGCCGTGGAACATGGACGCCGTTGAAGAGCTGGTGGAGTGGCGCGACAAGCAGAATCGAGATTAGAGATTAGAGATCCCACGTCCCAGCGACGGTGACGCCGTACTCGCGCAAACCGCCGCTGGCCTGTCGGACGGTCAGATAGGGACGCGTGTCGCGGTCAGCGTGTATCAATTTGCTCTGTGCATAGTCGGCGCGCAGGAAGTGCATCGCCATCCCGGCGCGCTCGTGATCGGTGCTGTTCGCGCGCGTGCAATGCGGCACGCCATAGGCAAAGAACAGAGCGCCGCCAGTCGGCAACTCGACTGACACAGCGCGTGATTCGTCGGGGTAGCAGCGAATGTGGTGATCGCTGTAAGGGTCGCGGTTGTGTTCCAGCGCCTCGTGCGCGCTGTCGGGGATGACATTCATCGTTCCGTTGGCGGTGGTCGCTGCATGCACTGCCGTCCACAAAGCGACGCCCTTCATCGGGTCGCTGATCTTGAAGTACGCGTTGTCCTGATGCCACGAAATCAATGTGCCAAAACGAAATTCCGTGAACATTGATCAATCGGTGACAGGCGCGATGCCCGTCGCGTCCATCCCAAGCGCAAAATCAAGGGTGAGCATGATACTTACCCTTGATTGCATTTTCCACGAAAACAATTCCTCTGTCAGACACTCACCAGCTCTACGGTATTTCGGCGGATTTCGTGTCTTGGCAAATGAGGGAGGAATATTCTGGTCTGTCTAAACTCCTCACACAATTCCCGCGATCAGGGATTCCAACGCCATGGTCTCCACGATGTAATCGTATCCGCACTCCAGGATCTTTGCGATACGGTTAGATTCGAAGGCATTGTTCGTTGCGTCACCCACGCATAGCGTCTTATAACCGAGGCTCTTGGCAGTTTTCGAGGTCTTGCCAAGGCAGGCGCCTGTATGCCCGCCGATGAGAATCAGGTTCTTCACACCCAGGTTGCGAAGCATGAAGTGCAATGGCGTGCCGATAAAGGCATCCTGTGCCGTTTTCGCCAGCACATATTCGCCGGTTTGGACATTCAAGGCGGCAGCCGGGCGAACGTGGGAATTCGGCGTGTAGGCGTTGCGTTCGTTGCATGGACCGAAGTACAACTCTCCCCGCGATTCCGGATCAATGTCCATCAGATCTTGATAGCGGGATCCCCAATGGATAAAAATCATTGGCATTCCAAGCCTGCGGCACGCCGCTGTCACCCGCGCTGCGTTCGGCAGGCAATAGGTTACCACATACCGAATTGCGTCATTGACATCCTCGAAGCCGAATCCCATCTGTTTCCAGTGAGTGGGCATTTGCGTTTCGGTAATGTAATGTGGCTCGGTCTCCGCCACATCGCCGTTTTGCTGTAGATCGACACATACAAAGGCGCAATCATGAAAAAAGGAGGCGTCGGGAAGCGTGGTCAGATACGCTTTTAGCTGCATAATCTTCTTCCTTGACTGGAAAACAACCATCTAAACAGGAAGCACTTTACCATAAGACGAAACACCTCGCTATCGGACGCGTTGTTTTGGCTACAGTCATCATCCGAGATTGAAACGAGGGCTGTCATATGTCCCTCTGGCCATCAGTTTCTACCCAGAGGTATACCCCACTTCTCGGATGCACCACTTAAGTGAAATGGTTGAAAGCAGGTATGTTGTACCCAGACTGATGCGCGAGGGGGCATGCATCAACCTACCGTTAGCTGAACAAACAAGTAACACATGATCGTGTAGAATCTTGCGAACAGGGGGGTTGATTCAGTCTCTCGGCGATGCGATCAACTCAGCGTAAGAACTTCAATCATGATGGTCAGCAAGTGGTCGAGCCAGATGACCTTTCCCTTGCGCTTGGCGATGATTCGACGCCCGTCGCGTCCGCTTTTATCTGCCATATGCGCCTGGGATATCCTTGGTGTTTTTGGGTTTCAAACTTAGTCCGCAACATAAGTCTTCTGATAAGCCTTAGTCAGTTCCTCCTGAAGTTTTTCTAGTTTCCCATCAAGTCCCACCGAAAGATTTATTGCGGCTTCGAAGTTCTTCATCTTATCCGCCGGCATGTTCTTCAATTCATCCAATCCACGGATTATTTCGAACGACCTATCATAGTATTCCCGCGGAAGTAATGCTCGCAGCCTGGCAGAAGACTCAAGTTTTACCAGTTCGCTAATCACATAAGGGTATTTTGATGTGAACTCTTCTGGCGGCATTTGTCCAAACTGTTATCGCGTACTCATCAACGATGCCCTTGTCAAAGCATTATGTAGAGGATTTATCCACTCCAGCGCGACAGC
>CAIXPS010000322.1 GCA_903921365.1 uncultured bacterium
ACTGCCATTATGTCAATTGTTTTGTTCATAATATTGAGCACTGCTCTGAAACCACTGAGCGTATTAACTGAATCTGCTAAGCGACTTGCAGAAAAAGACATATCCGTCAAATTCAACATTGGCAGGCAGGACGAAATTGGTGCGTTGGCCCAGGCAATGTCAAGCGTGGTTGAAACTTTCAAGATTGTTCTGGGCCGCATGAGCGATTCATCCGGAAACGTTATGGTTGCAGTCGCCGGGCTTAGCAGCGCCGCAATGGGGATATCGGCAAGTTCCGATGATGTTGCAAGTCAGGCTACCACTGTTGCCACCGCTGGTGAAGAAATGGCAGCCACAAGTCACGATATTGCCGGCAACTGCCACATGGCTGCCAGTAGCGCCCAGCAGGCGGCCCAGTTGGCTCAGCAGGGATTTACTATAGTACAGCATACTGTTCAGGGAATTCGGGAGAGAGGCGAGCAGACCAGGATGAATGCCGTGGCTGTATCCAGACTGGGAGAACGATCACAGCAGATCGGCGAGATTGTCTCCACGATCGAGGACATTGCCGATCAGACCAACCTGCTGGCGCTTAATGCTGCTATTGAGGCGGCAAGGGCCGGAGAGCATGGGCGAGGTTTTGCCGTGGTAGCTGATGAAGTGCGGGCACTTGCCGAAAGAACTACCGGGGCCACCAAAGAGATTACCAATATGATCAAGGCGATCCAGACCGAGACCAAATCGGCTATCACCTCCATGGAGACGGGGGTCCGGGCCACCGCAAAAGGGGTCGAGGAAGCAGAGCAGCTTGAGGATTCTCTGCGTGAGGTTCAGGAACAGGTCAATACCGTCACTATGCAAATCGGCCAGATCGCAACAGCTGCGGAACAACAGACCGCCACTACCAGCGAAATTGCCGGCAACATCATGCGGATCACGGGTGCGTCCAGGGAAAGCTCTCTAAAAGCCAGGGATACGGTTGGCGAAGTCAGTAAACTTAACCGGATGGCGGAGCAACTTTTGATTATTCAATCGGAATTCAATCAAGAGGAAGATGTGGCCGGCTGTATCGCCAAGGCAAAGACCGCACATATTGTTTTCGTATCAAAAGTTAAATCTCATCTCGCGGGAGGAGAACAGCTGGATCCCGACGCCATGCCGACGAACCGGACCTGTATGTTTGGGAAATGGTACCTCAGCAAGGGAAAAGAGGCCTGCGGCCGTACCAGCGCGTATCACCAGATTGATCCGCCTCACGCCAAGGTTCATGAACTGGGCAAACAGGCGGTTATTGCCCACAACAGCGGCAATCGTGAAGGAGCCGCCTCCAAATGCGCCGAGATGGTCGCCCAGTCTGAAATACTGTTGGGACTGCTTGATCAACTTCTGCAACAGTGCAGTCGGGTTCTCAAGAGTGATGCATCTGATGCCTCCAATTATTGGAAGAAGTTCCGCCAGCCTCAGCTGGAAAGCTGATCAAAGAAACAAGGAAGCCGCAAAGGCCACAATCGCACTTGTTAAGATGGATGATGTTGCAAAGCATGACGAATTGATCCAGTTATTCAGTTTCAAACTGGCGGATGAAGTTATCCGCATCCACCGCAGTGAAATTCAACCTCCTCCTTCGATGGTTATGTCCGGTGTTATTGGTCAGGAATTCATCACCGGAGTTTTTAATCACGCCGAAAGATTTCTGATTATCATGGATACCCGGTTGGGGGACACGATACGGAAAGTATGAATATACCATTGAAAATGTATCGTTAAAGAAAAACCATAAGTATTTCGTAGATAGACCAGCCTTCAACCACATTATTGTTTTTCCGGTGTTCTGGCTTTCATTTTTGTGGCCTGACGAAATTGAACTTTATAAGAAAGCTTTGAGCAATTTTCTAGAGAACTCCCCTAAACAGGCCGCTGGTGCGGTCGAGACCGCACAGCGGCCACGACGTTGGGCTCGAACGGCATCGCTATAAGAGCCATCAATAATCAAAGCGAGGGTAGAAGATGATACGTAATGTAATAAATGTGACGGTGGGATTATTTATGGTCGCTCTGCTTGTGTTTATGGGCTGTGGGGGCGGCGGGTCAGCGGAAAGCCCAGCTTCAATCGGAACGGCGAATAGCTCAATAACTGGCGTTGGCTGGCTCTATGAAAACGCTGCGCCTGATTACTTCAATAACGGCCCAACGTGTTTTTTGAGTGTTAAAGTGTATTACAGCGCATCGATTGCCGCAGCTGACATCGATAGCTTCGTCGTTACAGCGCCAAATGGTTGGCAGTGGACCGTTGCGTCGTCTAATATTCTATTAGGTACCAGTAGTAGCGGGCAACCTTACATTGGCGGGGACATCTACTATGGGGCTAATCCTTATACAATGCCGCTGGCGGGAACTTGGTTATTCCAGCTCAAATTGAAGAACGGGCAGATTTCGTCGGTGCAAAAAACCCTACACGAGCCGGGCAGTTCTGCTGACGCAACACACCAATATCTCTATTCAAAGGAGGACTGGACCCCTTCGACGAATGCGTCGCAGTATATCGCGACGCTCAGCCGCATTCCTGCCCAAGGCTACACGATACAATACGCCGCAGCCAATGGTGGCACAATCACAACTACAGGGCTCGTTGCAACGAGGACGAGCTTTCTGGCTGCCGAGCCCCATGCATACAACATGGTATGCTGGCTATACGATGCCAATAAAGCCTATCTCGGCTACACAACCACAGAATTCTCGCCGCTGGATCATTCAAGAACCAATCTGATAACCTCAAATGGAGAACTCTCTATTGTGCCTGCATCCACGGTATCGTCAACCGGGCAGATCGACCTGTCAATGGTGAGGTACCTCAGATTCGTTTACTTTGATGGGGCTCAATTTGAGCCGGCGTCGCATTCGAACGCAGACTACCGCTCCATCTCGTCTCTCGTACCAGTGACGACGTCGACAATTTCACTGCCGTGGGTAATAGCTAATTCACCGACCATAAATAATATGCATGGAATTGCATGGTCTGGTACAAATTTGGTTGCAGTTGGAGACAGTAACACGATTCTAACTTCGTCTGACGCAATTAACTGGACATCACAGACACCAGGGATTTTTAACTATTTTTACAACACCGCGTGGCTAGGAACGCATTTTGCGGCTGTGGGACAGGGCAATATGATCATAACATCACCTGATGGTGTGAAATGGACATCGCATGTTTATGGCAGTTACAATCCACTCTGCGGAATAGCCAAGTCAGACACTGTATATATTGCCGTTGGCAGTGAACTAGTTCTTTCTTCGTACGACGAAAATTTGTGGACTTCACGGAATACAGACCTCACAAATTCAGTCTGCGGTATTGTCTGGTCTGGAAATAAATTCGTTACAGTAGGATACGGCGGGAAAATTCTCACGTCATCCGATGGATTAAACTGGACATCACAAGCCTCGACAACTACTAGTTCGTTGAATGGAGTTGCATGGTCCGGGTCAAAGTTTGTGGCTGTGGGAAACACAGGTACTATTCTTACGTCCTCGAATGGGACCACTTGGATACCCGTGCAGGTGGGTATAACTGATCAACTTTATGGAATTATCTGGACCGGTAAACAGTTTGTAGCTGTGGGGTCAAATGGTAGCGACTACTATGGTGCAGGCCAAGTTTTCACCTCTCCTGACGGCATAACGTG
>CAIXPS010000323.1 GCA_903921365.1 uncultured bacterium
CTCTTCCGGTAACTCTGCCCATTCCGGAATGGATAACCGCTGTGGTAACTGGCGGAGCCGTAGAAACAATATCGCCTCAGGTTTGTGCGTCTTCAACTCACCGAGTAATGGCCGCACTGACTCCGGGTCGGGTTGCGGTCCAGTCAGCCGATAGCGGACAGCATTATTGTCAAGCGTGAACGTGTAACCCAGCCGTTCCAGTTCGGTAAGTGCCCTCATAGTTCACCATCCCACAGGTCGCCAGCGGGAACTGTAGAGTTGTTATTAGCCCATTGCTGCTCATCTCCTGGGGGACAGAGGGGGACAGACTTTCCGGTAGACGGCTTGTTTTCACTCACGAGAGAGTTACCGGGAATCTTGTCCCCGCTTGTCCCCCGCAG
Organism: uncultured bacterium; assembly: GCA_903921365.1. Classification (GTDB taxonomy): domain Bacteria; phylum Chloroflexota; class Anaerolineae; order J036; family Brachytrichaceae; genus CAIXPS01. The sequence goes on from CAIXPS010000323.1 coordinate 381, forward strand.
CCTAATGCCCACCCACCTTCTTCCTCTCGTGTGGGCTTCCCGGCTTTGTGACATGCCACGTTGACGCAGCAGTGCTCCGAACTTTACTTTGCTTAACGCCTCTTCGCCTGCATCAGTAGCCCATTTGGAATACGTCTGAAATAGGTCTCCTACTGCGGTTGTGTAGCGTAGTCCCAGTTCGCAGCAGTCAGCATAGAAAGCATTCAGGACATCTTGTTCGGCCCGATAGGTCTCAGTCTCGGCCAGGACTTCGGGAGCCACCCATTGTTGGTCTGTCTGCCAGTCGCGCAGGCCGGCCAACATCCAGTTCAACATAGCGCTGCCATCGGCAACCAACTCGGTCACTACGTCATCCTGCGGGCGCCGTTCACTTGCGCTGATTGTCTGTGTCCATGGGATGATTCGAATCCTGCGCCAGATGCCAGTGTCCGTCCCTGAGATAATGGGTCGGTGGTTGACAATAAGGGTGATACTAAAGGTCTGCTCAAACTCAAAGAAGTCCTGACGCATAAAGCGCGCCTTCTTGCGATCACCGCCGGTGAGATCCTTTACCAGTGCCTCGGCTAATTGTTTCCCTTGATCGATCTCAATGCTGAAAACAACACGGACACCCGCCAGGTCGGCCAGTTCGGTGGGGTGTCGTTCGTGATCGCTCTGTATTAGCAAGTTGGGTGCAGCGCGCATAGCATAATTGCCCAATGCCTTAAGAACAGACCGACTCGTTGTTGTCTTGCCATTGGCGCCTTTGCCATACCAGATGCTTAGAGATTCCACGAGGGTCGCCCCCACGAGCGCCAGACCTATTTCTCGTTGCACCTGTCGTTGAACCGCTGGGTTCGGCAGGAAGCGGTCAAGGTGCTGCTGCCATGGACCACCCATAGCAGCGGAGTCGTAGAGAATGGGCGCCAGCTTCGTACACATGGCTGAGGGGTCGTGGGGCTTTAAATTGCCGGTGTGCAAGTTGACGATGCCGTTTAGGACGTTTAGATCCCATGCGTTGGCATCCCATTCTTCGGGTTTAGTCAGGATGCCGTCCCAGCCGCGCAGGAAAGACATAGCGGCCAGGACGCGCGCATAAGTGCATGCGTCCGTGTAATTTCTTGTGGCTTGCTCAACGGTGTCCTTGGTGCGTGCAGCCTGTAGCTGCAGCAGGTATTTCGCTCGTAGTAAATCCGATGCCACGAGCACGACATGTTCCTCTATGACATCCTGCCAGACAACTCCCAGCCATTCGCGCCATTTTCCCATGTGGAACGCCCATCGGAATCGGCGTTGAAAGTATGATGCCAGAACAGTCGCATGGCCATAATCCTTAACGGCATGCTCCGTCGTGGGTTGGTCATCCGATATAGGATGGATCGTGAGGTTCAGTGCCTGGTCACGCGTGGTATTGGCTTCGTCCGGTGCGCGGTTCAAATCGACCTTGTCGCCTGTGCCATATTTATGTTCTACCGCACCTCCTGGGTCGTCATCATTCGCTGCCTTATGCAGACTCCCAAGCGTAAGACCTTGCCCGGGTTTGAACGTGGCCCACTTTTTTTCGCAGGCACCAGGCTCATACTTCGATGATGCCTTGCTCCAGTCATCCCACATCTTTAGGCCTGGGTCGCCAAGTTCAGACAAACACATTCCAACATTTATCCACTCGTTGTAGTCATCACAACGCGTTGGTGATAGACGTTTCAGGAGTCCCGCTGCCCAATGAGCTTTATCGCCCAACGTAGTCGGTTGTGTAACACCGTTTGTGTTGGCAAATGGTTTGACCGGAGGCGCTACTGTCACTTCGTCAATGGGTTTTACACCCAGGATGCGGCATATCTCACGCGCCTCAGCCGGATCTGTTATCACCCTAACGGCCTTCTCTTCGCCAAAAGACTCAAACTTTTCTGCGAGGTGTTTTGAATGCCGGTAGATTCCCACGTGGTCTGTTTCGGCGTACTTTTCGGGTATAAGGTGTGTCCGATCAACAATCCAAATATGCAAACCGCTTCCTGAAACGCTATGCGTGGTATAGCTGGCCAGCTGCTGGACGATCTGCTTCGCACGTTCGCTTAGAATCGGTCCGTCCGTGACGCATTCGTCCAGGTCTATCCCCGTAATGTCATGATCGGGACCACTCAATTGAACACTTAAGGTATTGATTATCCTTTTAGAGGTGGCCGCGAGTTTTATCGCTTCGAGTGCTATATACCAGTGGTCTGGATTTTGCCAGTTCGTCGCAACGAAGGTTGTGCCGTCAAACCATTGCGGTATTTTTGTCAGCTTCTTATCGTCGGGCTCTTTGCGATAAACAACGCAAGGCAGAAAACGTCGCTCATTGCCGATAATCTCCAGTAGTGGGTTTGACGTGTTCATGATCGCTCCTTACTGACTGGGGTACTCGGTCCACACCAGGCTTCCCGGTCACAGTCACATCGGCATGGTGTGGCGTGCACCGAATGCCATTTATTCTTTTGCCTTGGAAGCCCAGCCAAGTGCCTACGCATCATCCAGTGCCATTCAATCCGGCTGAGTGCCAACATTACGGGCTCGCCTCTACTATCCCCGTTCATCTTCCAGCGTACTGCCGTGCGCCACATGGGCGTCAGACATGCGGACGGCTCTGGCGACAGCAAGTCGCAATAGTCATTGGGTGTAAGATTCATTGTGCTGTCACCCCTTCTAGGGTTGCGCCAGTAATCTCACCCGCAGCCTGGGTCGGCAAACTTCGGACTGCGGTTGAGATGTCTTGGTCGTTCGTTTCTAGTACTGACTCGGTGCGTATCGGCATCGTGGCTTGTGCCTCAGGAATGAATCCTGGCAGTGTAAGGAGTTTGTCGTCCTTAAGCCCCCGCGCTGCCTCCATGATCAGCAGTCTGACTGCGTCAGACCGTGATCGATGCATCCGACTGGCTAACGCAGTCAGCACTGATCGTTCTTGCCCGTCACAAACGAAAGTGAAACGAAATTGCTTTGACACTGAAAATGCTCCTTATATCAATCTCTTGATAAGGACATAGTAAATTCGATATATGAGAAAAAATCAGAGTTAGGGGTTGACCTGGATGCAGTTTCTTTGTAAGGTGTTTGGCGATCTCGCTGCACACGCCATGGTGTTTCGAATTCAGCGAAGGTGACTGTATGAACCCGCTATAGATCGTTATTCGCCTTGTTTTACCGGCAAATCTGGCGATACACGTCAGCAAAGTCTCCTCTCTTCTTCAGCCAAGGTGCAGATCAAGCATTGAGTCAGGTTTTTGCTACCACGCTAATATGAGAAAACCTTGGGGAAGATACGATGAACTATTGGCAATGTATTTATCCCGATGCTACGCTAGCTGAAATAGGCTGCTGAAGCCCGTGATGCTACAAAAGAGTGAGTAGAAATAGGGCGATGGCATCATCTGCGGTAGACATGGAACTGCACACGAAGACGGCGCGGTTATGCAAAGGCAGAACGTAATAGGCATCAATAGATGTGCAGTGAAGGCGCTGGGACAATGCCGTGCGGGATGGTTTTGGACGACGATTCGCAAGGGATTGAGTGTGCCAATAATTACCCGGTACAGGGAGAGCGCCGTGCCAAAAAATGTGCGCCAGTGCCATTCCACAATCCATGTTAGCCATCACGCGATCCTAATCCTCACGTCAATGACCTTGGGTGATCATGTGGATCCAACTGTGATGTGGCTATAAATAGAGCCGTGGTTATGCTCTCAAGTGACATAGTGCCGCGCTATGGTTTTCCGGCATGACGCCAGCGAGTAGCAGGCTGCCAATGCCTTGACGTATTGACCATCTGATGACAAGGTAACGTCACCGACTTCAGCAGCACAGGTATCATGTGCGTCATGACATCGTGGTGAGACACTCGAATCGTCGGTTGTGTGGCCTGATTACAACGGCGGCAGTGAACCACGATCTTTGTGGAGAAAATAATGGCAGTCAAACGGACTAATCCAAAGCGCAGGGTAGTGCGGAATCCAAAATCAGCCAAACCCATGCCGCGCATTTTGATGGATCAAACCATGGCCGATGTGACCAAGCTGCTGGAGTCCAGAAGCTTCGAATCAATCGATGAAGCAAATGCGTATTTGCAGGGACTGTTAGCCGGTGGTGGAACTATTCCCCACCCCGAACCAGAAACACCGCTGGAGCAGGCACAGGAACTCATCTACGAGGCACATGAGGCGCGATCAGTTAAGAAACGGACTGAACTGGCACGCCAGGCGCTCACGATCAGCCCGGATTGTGCTGATGCGTATATTTTATTGGCTGAACAGGAGCCAGCGCCCGACAAGAGACTGGATCTACTTGAGCAAGGCATGGCGGCTGGTCAGCGTGCGATCGGTGCAGATCAGTTCGCGAAATGGGAGGGGATTTTCTGGGGTGTAACCGAAACACGTCCCTATATGCGAGCATGTGCAGGCGTCGGGGAGTTGGCTTGGATGCTGGGGCAGCGCACACGTGCCATCGAGTTGTTCACCCGCATGCTTTTGCTCAATCCCAGTGACAATCAGGGCGTGCGCTATATGCTAACCAACTGCCTGCTGGAGGAAGGCGATGACACTGGACTGGCGAAACTGCTCAATCATTATAAGGATGATGCCGCAGCCAACTGGGCATACAGCAAGGCACTCCTGCGTTTTCGCATACTGGGCCATACGGCAAGAGCAAATACCACCCTGGCAAAGGCCATCACCGCCAATCCGTTTATTCCACCTTACTTGCTTGGGAACAAGCCAATGCCAAAGCAGTTACCTGACACCATTGGCTTTGGCGATGAAAGCGAGGCTATCGAATACGTTGCCTTTGCGATTCGCGCATGGGAGCAAACGCCTGGTGCGCTGGACTGGCTGCGACGTAATTTCGCTGGCTAACGCTATTACTCAGCAGTAGATGTAGGCACGGATACGTATAACCCGTGCCTATACGCTTTCGACATCGAATTTGTCACGCACTTTCGTGCTGATACCTGGCCGTAAGCGACCGGCGCACCAGCGTCTCACTCTTCGGCTTGATGTGCCCGATCAGATCAACCTGGATGCAGTCTGGCGCAGTATTGCCCTGGGCATTGAACATCTCGACGAGATTAACGACATGGCCGACCACGCTGAATAGCCCTTGTAGCGACGTAGACCCGTCGTCACGCGGCTTCGTCTGAACAAGCACCGGCGCTACGGCAACATCGAACGCTGCCTGTGGAATGAGCAGCTTGAAGCGGAGGGGTTCGGCCAGCGGCTCATATTGCTGGGTTACGGGATTGAACGCCTTGTACTGCTTGCCCATCGCGGGTATGTTACCGGTTGCGGTGGGAACTGCGTCTTTCTCAACAAATACCGATAGTGTGCGGTTCATGGTTATATTCCTTGAAAAGTAGTGCGTGTGAATTGGCCGGGCCAATATCCATAGCTGGATACAGGTAAATCGCCTGGGTGCGGCAGAGAAAACTGACCCGTCACAATATGAAGAGGGGACTCCATAGTCCCCTGCACTAGCTACGCTGTTGCGGTAGCTGGTTCGCCGATCGGTTCGACCTTCGCGCTCTTCTTGCTCTTCTTCACGGCAGGCTTCTCAACCGGCTTCTCAGCGATCATCTTTTCCGCGACGGCCGCCATCTGGCAACCATCCAGGAACAGCGTCCCGTTCGCGTAGAAGGTGCCGCTTACCTTGGGACTGGTGCACACGAATGCCCACACGGTGCTGACGTTGTTCACCATCGCACCGGCATTCGGCTTGGCGTTCGGAAATGCGGCGAGGAAAGCGTCCTCCCACTTCCCGGCGTCGTCAACCGAGATGCCACGCTCGACGGCGCGATCACGCTGCCCGATACCTGCGTCGATCTTTTCCTGGCGCTTGGCCTTCAATGCTTCGATCTGGGCTTTCAATTCTGCTGCGGTCATGGATATGTATCTCCTGGCGCACTAGGCGTGCCACCGTTAGTTTGATCGGTCGTGCCATCCAACGCAGGAGGGTATCGCACCGAATCAAAACTTTATCCATGCCCGGCTGAAAGTCTCCGGGTGCGAATTGGGCTGCTAAACCTGGCACGACAGGCCGCTAGGCCGAGAGAACTGACCCACTATGGACACCCGCAAGCACGCCGGGCTGCTAAAACCGCCGCACCTGGCTGCTAAGCCAATGGGCACTGGACAACAAACGTGGAACGAAGCTGACATGAGCTGTTCAGGGAATCGAACCCTGTTACTACCAGTACGCAGCCCTGGCTAACTTTGACTGTCTGACGGCCTCGCGGTCAACATACTCGTTTCCAGGATGGCCACTGTGACCCTTGATGCGCTCGAATGTGACGGTGATATTCTTGGCGTGTTTGATAGCGAACCAGGCTTCGGCCAGGATACGAATGTAGTCCCTGTTCTTTGCCCAGTGCATATACAGCCACCCGATGACCATCTTGCTGTCAGTCACGATATGAAGGTGCGCGCCATCGGGGGCATGCATCAATGCCTGTAGAACGGCGTACACCTCCATCTCGTTATTTGTGGCATAGGGCTGGTTGCCAGAGATCAACTCACCGTCCAGCAACAC
>CAIXPS010000324.1 GCA_903921365.1 uncultured bacterium
GAGCGATCCCCACCACCATTATTACCGAGTGTGTGGAGTTGTATCGGTTCTTTGATAACGTGCCCTTGGGGGAGATTTTGGGTGAAGCGTTTGCTGGGAAGTCACTTTCGTTTGTTCTGGAGAATGGTCAATGGTTGACAAAGGATGAGCAGTGGCACGCTGTGATGGTGCATTTAACCCACGCCTTGCTTGATGATCCCCGCAGCCCTTTACGCCATGTGCTGTTGCATATGGAACCAAAATTGCAACAGAGTGACACCGCCGCGTTGTTTCATTATTTGTCAAATCAAGGGGATGAGATCCCCGCGTGCATTTTACGGGCCAATTCTAAAACAAGAACTATTTTTGCGCTCTATAAAGAACAAGTAAGTCAACTCTTATCACAAACACTAAAACGTAAATTGGACGAGCATTATGGTGCATCAAAGCTGCGCCTTAAGGATCGAATTGCTATTCCCTACGTTGCAAATAATATCGCCAGTGAACGCAGCCGATTTGGTAACTACTTAGAGGCTATCAATTATTCCATTCAAATGTTGATGATCGATGGTTTGAGCCCATCGTTACTCAAGGATTATTTGGGGCAGCTTCAAACACAAGCGCGCCACGAGCTGCTGAACGATCCAACATTAGGCATGATAGATAACACGCCTACAGCGAGAGGCTTTCAAGCGTTGGCGACTGAGTTGGGTTTTTTATTAAGTCAGCTGCATTTGGACGATGATGCCCAGTTTAATGGGGTCTTCAGTCAGTTATGTAGGAATAAAGACTTGATTTGTGAGGTATTGAAGAAGGATGTGTTGACGCAGTTGCAGGTCGAATCTAAAATTTTGCACAGCGATGCCTATAATCACGTGGATATTTACCGATCCTGTCAGGGGTTAACAGGTACCCCCTCGAATAGCAGTACCTACCATCAACGCCTTAGCTATGACAAGAATACGGCGGCAGCAACCGATGGATTTATTTTAAATTTATTAGCCGAAAAGAACACCGCTATTCGGTCAGTGCCCCTTACCTCGCCTGATCAGCTGTTGAAAAATTTGTTAGCCGGTGTTGAGGCTGGCGATTCAGTGCGGGTGATCATTGATATTTGTGCCGCATTCAAGGGTATCGATAATATCGAGGTTACCCGTGCAATAGCAGCCTACGTCCGAGAGCATCCTGCGCAATTCTCAATCCCCACTGCATTGAAATATATCTTATTTTTCAATGATCAAAACCTATTGTGTGCTTTAGGTATGGAAGACGGGTGCAAACCCATTCTGATTGGCTCAAGTGATCCAGACGACATCAATGCAAAATTAGGATGCACCCCAGATGCACGATTTAGTTATTACGATCAATCGCATACCGTGGGTGTGGATCTCAAACAAGCGCGCCGAGCAAAAGCCTTGGTGTTGGTGGATCATGAAACACAGTTACAAAGCTTTTTACAAGGTTGTATGCGGATGCGAGGTTTAGACGATGAGCAATGCGTAGAAGTCATTGTCCCCGATAACATGGATACTCGAACATTGGAACCGTTAATCCAACGTTTGTCCGTCAACGAGGCGCGGCAATTACAACATGATATTTTTGCCGGTGCTCAAGCAAAGATGACCAACCTTATTCGTGCCGATTTTATGAAGCGATTGTTGGCCCTGCCGAAGGATGAAGTAGAGAAAAAACACGCTTATGCCTGTCGGTTTAAAGACTATTTTATCGAGCAGACGTCAGCCGATTTTTTTTCGGTATATGGTGGTCTTGCCGTCATGCGTCCGGCAGAAGATATATTAGGTGAGCAACGTGAACGTTTGTTTAATGATTGGTCACGAATAGTGACATCGTTGCCAGGTGAAGTCATTGATCCGATCCCCATGCGTAGCCAATTAGATGACATTATTCAACGTTCTTTACCCCATTGCCAAGCGAGCTATTTAAGTCCCACGCGGCAAGAGCAAGGCATGGAAGTTGAAGTACAGAAGCAAGTTCAGGTAGAGTTGCAGCGGGAA
>CAIXPS010000325.1 GCA_903921365.1 uncultured bacterium
AATTACGGAAGGCGCCATAACACCCAGACACATGGCATACCAGATGTCGCATCCAAGGCGAATAAGGTCAGGATTTCCCCGCCAGCCTGCTTCATGCAAACCAGTAATGTAAGGTTCAGTGACCGCATTTTCCAATACCTGTATAGCTGATGGATCCCAGGACAAAAATCGCGCAGTCACGCCAATCAGGGTTGCGATATCCTCTCCAAGAAATCCGATGCCACACATCGCCCAGTCAATTGCTACAACCTCATCCTGCCCATCTGCCCGCTTGCGGATAAAGAGGTTGCGCCGTTTTAAGTCGAGATGCGCAAATGTTCTGGGCAGGACTTCGAGCGTTGACAGAAATCGCTCACTGTCGATCCAGAGCTGCGTCACGCGCTCCTTGAGATGCGCCGAAATATGTTGTTTTACGTATGGATTCTCCCAACCTTGTAACGCGTCCCATTGCGCGCCTTCAGGGTGACAACCCATGATCCTGCCCCGGACCAGATCTTTACTGAACCAGGAATACTGTGGCAATGGCGTCCCCAATAGATACGCGCCATTAAAAAGCCCGATTTTACGCGCCACTGCGGCCCATTGCTGAATGTCCCAGTGTTCGCTCTCCATGCTGACGATGAATTCCATCCATATCCACGCACCATCGCTGTATTCCACAGTGCCGTAACAGCGAGGTGCTTTGATCGTCTCAGGCATACTCGCCAGCAGCCCCGACTGGTTAACCAGCAACTCACGTTTCCAATAGCTGTGTGAACCCTCCTCTGCAACACCGCCGGGATTTTTCAATATCTTAAGCACCACGGACCAGGGCCTTTCCCCCAGGTTGTCACGCCCACGTCCGGTGAAAACGAACAATCCATCCGGATTGACAAAACCCTTATCCGACAAATGGTTCACTGCCCAGTCAGTAATCTCGAAGGAAGAGCTTCGCTGGTCTTGTCAGACTATGTCTGTTAATACTGTCAGGTCGATGGACTTTAGTTTCTCCAACATGTCAAATCCGCCTTTGTGCAAAATGTGGTTGGCGCCAGGTGAGATGCCCTCAACACTTGCGTCAAGTATACTCATGCGTCCGCTGGAAAAGTTGCCATTTCCTGACAAAATGCCTGACAGTGCCCGGCACGGGTCACGGCCGCGCTCGGAGTCGCGGCATGATGTGTGCACTGAATCGCGACCTATGCTGGTGTGATGGACTGAGTTGATCATCTGGCTAATGTCCTGCTATTCCGCAGAGAACCGGGATCGGAAATTACGAAATGGCCGAAATAAGTGATACCATTAGTTTTGTGGGGTTTGTTAAGTGAGTTTTGGGATTGTAAGCTGTCACCTTGCTCGATATGCGATGCGTCATGTATCTTCCATAGACGAAATTGTTGTTACTAGAGATGATTTTGATTATTTGCGTAAATGAAGGATGAAGTTATGCGTCATTATGCATTTTTAGTTACTATTGCTTCGATCGCGATAATTATCAGTTTATGGGTTGCTTTCAATCAACCACCAGCTACTGCGGCCGTACCCGGCATCGAACTTGGGGCGCCACTCACTGGACAGAATGCATTCGAGTTCGTCGGGCGTGCAGACCAGTCAGGCTCCAATTTTGTGGGTTACGGTTACATGACAAGTGTCTATGGCCTCACCCAGACGCTGGTATTCACGAATCCGGTCGTTAATTCAGAGGCATCAGCCCATCTCACGTACTACGGGACATCAACACTGTCTGCCGAGTCGATCATCAGCAATGTTTTTATACTGGATTCGGTGGGCACCGTTGTCTACTATTATAACTACACCCCAACGGCTACCTTTGCGGATCCACACTCCTTTGCGACTGGAATTCCAATCCTCACGGAAACGGTGCACTACCAGGACATTTGGAATGTCCAGACGCCGAACGTGGGCATTGCAACGGGGAATTTCGAAGTGATGCAGACCGCCCTTACACCCTTTACGATCAATGGTCAGACCTATCATATTGGTCGCGTAGGGCTTACTGGGCGGGGTTTCAGTGCTGGTGAAGCTACGCGCACAAATCCGATAACACCTATATTGTTCGTCGTGCACAGCGGTTATGAGATGGTGACAGGTATCCCTGGCCAGGTGGTATTTATACCGACTGTTCAGCTTAATTAGCCGTTACCGTTTACGTCCATTGCGCGAGCTTCGTGAGAAGAAAGATAGCGGCTCCACCAACGGCAAGCGCAACAGAAAGGT
>CAIXPS010000326.1 GCA_903921365.1 uncultured bacterium
CATCGCGACCGTCGGGGCTTTTGTATCGAAGCGAAGGCTACAGCTTGACTGCGCCCTCCATCAGGCCCTTCATAAACCACTTCTGCAGCAGCGCATACAGAATAACTACTGGAGTCGCTGCAAAGATCAACATTGTGGCGTCTGCGGCTTCACCGGCGAACTGACCACGGAATCGGGGTGATAACGCGGTTTCATAGCTCGTTGCCAGCACTTTCTGGATACCCACCGAGATCGTCATCTGGTTATCCCGGTCGATCAGTGTGTAGGTCGTCAGGAAGTCGCTCCACGCGCCGATAAACGCCAGCGTCGCGATGACGACGATGCCACCTGCGGCCAATGGCAATGCGATGCGCCAGAACACCATAAACCAGTTCGCCCCATCGATCAAGGCGGATTCCTCAATCTCCCTGGGGATGGAAAGGAAGGTCTGACGCATGATGAAAATCGTCACTGGCACGCCAGAGCCAAATAAAAGGATCAACCCGACAACGCTGTTGCGCAAGTGCAGAAATGTCATCAGTTCGTACAGCGCCATCAACCCGCCTGAGCGCGGAATGAACATGGAGACAAGGATGGCTACGAAGATCAAGTCGCGGAAGCGGAAGTTTAGCCGGCTGAAGGCATAGCCTGCGAGTGATGCGCAGAATACCTGCACGATGGTTGTGCCGATAGCCACGATGAAGCTATTGAGCATGTACACCGGCAGGTTCTGGATGGCGGTAAACATGTACTCATAATTCACCAGGCTGAAGGTTTTCGGGATGATCGCGCTTGTGTTGGTGGAGAACTCGAGCCGGTCTTTGAATGATGTCCCAATCAGCCAAAGCACAGGGACAAAAATGAGGATTAGAACAACTACCATCACCAGATGGGTGCCGATGTTGCTCTGTCGCAACCAGGTGCGGAAAGTCTTGCCGGTGCGTTGAACGGGCAGGCGTGTGTTCACAGTTGTATTCATGGCTTTACCTCAATTACTGTCACCGTGCTAGGACTGCCTTAGTACGCGGAAGCTGATAAACGAAATCAATGCAGCGGTCATGCCCACCAACAGGCTGATTGCGGCCGCATAACCGAGTCGCAGGTCGCCAAACTGGAACGCCACTTGATACACATACAGACCCAGAGTGGTGGTTGACGCCTGTGGGCCGCCGTTTGTGAGCACCAGCATCGACTCAGTTGCGCCGATGATGCCCACATTCAACGCAATCACCAATGCGAAAGTAGGCTTGAGCAATGGCAACGTGATCTGTGTGAGTTGATCCCACCAGCTCGCGCCGTCGATCGCTGCCGCCTCATACAGCTCAACGCTGATGTTGTAAATGCCGATCAGGAACAACAAGGTTGGAAAGCCAAAACTGCGCCAGAGATCGGCGACCATGAGCGCAGGAAGCGCGGTGCCGACATCTCCAAGCCAGTTGGGAACATTAACAACCCCCAGGTCCATCAGCACGTTGTTAAAGAACCCGAACTTAAAGTTGTAGAGTTGCTTGAACATCAACAGCGTAACGGCAATAGGCAGGATCGTCGGAAGATAAACGACCCACCGGTAAAACTGTCCGCCCATGCGCACTCGGCTGATCAATATTGCCAGGAATAATGCCAGGATGAACATCAATGGCAGGTACATCGCCAGGTACCTGAGCGAGATGCCCAGACCAGACAGAAACACCTTGTCCGTTAGAATTTCCTTGAAGTTATCCAGCCCATTGAATGACCAGCGAGTGCTTTCCGCGATGAAGCGATAATCTGTAAATGCCATCGCGAACCCGCGAATCATTGGCCACAAATTGAAGACCATATACAGAATAAGCGCCGGCGCGATGAAAAGGTAGCCAAATGGATTGGTGCGGCCGCCCTCGCGATCACGTTTTATCGCGCTGATAGCCTGGGTGATGAGTGTCCCACCCTGTCCCTGGTTCTCGGTCATGGCCATGATTCAGCTCCTGATAAGTCTTGCCGTCCAATAAACCCACTGGTGGTTTACTGTGACGACGGGAGTAACGGATTCACAAACAGGAATAGCCTTTGCGACGAGCATCGCAAAGGCTATTCATTGACTTACATGGTCAGCCTAGCCAAACTTCTGCTTGGCCAACTCACCCTTGATCTCTTCCATTGCGCTTGCCATCGCCTGCGCCGGGTCCATCGCGGTGCCGGGATCGACGACTTTTTCGATCCAGGGGCTAATCTTGGCGTTCTCAATGCCGAAGGCCGTGTTAATCGGGAACCACTTGGACTTGGAGACCAGGTCAATCCCGGCCAACTGCCACTGGTTCTTTGGAACGGGTTTGACGAACTCATCATAGGTGTACTGGTAGCATGGCTTGGCGGCCACGTCTGCGATTTGCTTGCCAGTGGCCTTGTTGCTCGGGCCCATCCACCACAGGAAGAAGTCCACGATACCCTGTGGGTTCTTGGCCTTGTTCAACAGCACGCTGCCGTTGATCCAGAATGGCGTTCCTGCGCCTTTCTTGCCCTTCTCCAGGGTTATATTGATGCCTGTGTCGGCTTTGTCATCGCCGAAGGTCTGCTGCGCCATCGTGCCCGCCACGTCAAAGCAGTTGATCATGGCCGTGCCGCCCTTCAGCCAGTTGCCAAAGCTGTCGGGGTGCACCTTGGGCATGAGCCCTTCTTTGACCATCTTCTGCATCCACTTCAACGCCTTGATGGAGACGTCGCCGGTGAAATCAATGATGCCGTCTTTATCGAACGGTGTATCGGAGCCGCCCCAGATCATCGCGATCAGGCCGGTCAGACCCCAATCGGCGGTGTCATACGCTTCCAGCTTCGGGTTTTTTGCCTTGCTCTTAGTTGCGAAATCGTACACTTCATCCCAGGTCTCGGGCTGTTTGGTATAACCAGCATCCTTGAGTGGGCCGGTGAACCAGGCTAGCGCTACGCTACCCACGTTGCCGGGGATAAAGTATTGCTTGCCATTGTAGCTGGCAGATTCCAGAATGGTCGGGATGATGCCGGGCTTGACTTTGGGCGCATCCGGGATTTTCGATGCGGCCATAAAGTCATCCAAAGGCTGGATGATCCCGCGCTTAATCCACTCCACGGTGCTCCATGGCGCTTCGAGGACTGAATACCCGTCCCATACCAGATCGCCGGCAGACTGAGAAGCCTGAAGCTTTACAGAAATATCGCCTGTTGGCGGCTTGTCCAAAGTGACCTTGGACGCCTGATCCTTGTTCCATGCCTCAACGGCTTTATCGGCGGCGTATGCGCCCACAATGTCGGTGCGACAGAGGAAGCTGATTGGGGCGGCGGCTGCTGCTGCAGGGGCGGCGGTCGGCTGGGCTGCCGGGGCAGCTGTCGCGGCGGGAGCTGAGGTTGCTGCGGGGGCGGCGGCGCCACCGCAAGCAGCCAACAGGGCGCCTGCGGCGACCGTCGTGCTGCTTACCATGAGAAACTGACGACGACTCATTCGTTTGCTAGCGGACATTTTGGTTCTCTCCTATCCTGTGCTGGGTCGAATCCTGGGCTCTACTTCAGTAGATACTAATGATGTATCATTTCGACATCCATGAGGCAAGGGCATTGACCGGACATATAGCGGACGCACTTAGGACATGAACGGACCAAAACAGGACGGCATCTCGTTCGAGGGTTTTGAGCATGATTTGCATGAGGCGTTGTCGCATCTCTACGACCCGGTTTACCGGCCGTCGGCAGCGCTGCGCAAGATTCTGAACATCGATGTGGAACAGAGCACAAAAAACCTGCGAATCGCGATCATTCGCGCTATCGAGGAGTTGAGTCCTGAGCCGGATGTGCCCAATAATGCGCGAGTGAAACGGGTGTACGAAACGCTGTGCTACCGCTATGTCCAAAACCTTTCGCAGGAAGAAGCGGCTGAACGTCTTGGTATTACCTCGCGTCATCTGCGCCGCGGGATGCCGGAAGTGTTGCATACCCTGGCGCTCTATGTGTGGGAGAAACGCGCCTGGGCCGGGAATCAGGATATCGCTGATGGCGTTGCGGCAGCGCGCATCGGTTGGCGCTCGCAGGTGAAACAAGAGCTAGCCTCATTGAATGACAGCACCGTGAGCACTGTCGCGAGCGTTGACGAAGTCTTCAACAGCGCTGTGGGGCTTGTCACGAGTCTGGCTGCCCGGCGCGGCGTGCAACTCGTCACATCGCTGCAGACCGGGATGGTTGCGGCGATTCATCCCGTCGCATTGCGTCAGGTGTTGATATCCGCCGTCGGTCAATTGATCCAGTTGATGTCAACCGGGAATATAGCCATCAATGCGACGAAAGCGGGTCTGTATATCCGTTTCGATATCACAGGTAAACCTGTCCAGTCGGTTGCGCCACCCGACAGTAGCTTCATCCTGGAAATACTCGACGCGCACGATGGCAGTATGGCTATCGAACAAAATGAAAACCAGCTGCGCTATGCGCTTGATGTGCGCTCGGCAGACCAGACTATTCTTGTTGTTGAGGACAACCTGGACTTGGCGCATCTGTACCATCGCTACGCACTCGGCACCCCCTATAACATCATCCATGTCGCGCAGGGTCAACGCACGCTGGAAATGGTCGAGACGTATAAGCCGGCGGCAATCGTGCTGGATGTCATGCTCCCCGATATTGATGGCTGGTTATTGTTGTCACATTTGCATGAAAACCCAGCCACAGGCGCCATCCCTGTGATTGTGTGCTCCGTCGTGCGCGAGGAAGAGCTTGCGCGCGCCCTTGGCGCGCGGTTGTTTGTTCAGAAACCGGTGCAGCGCCAGCAGTTTCTTTCGGCGCTTCATACAGTGCTTAACCCGGCTGAAGCACTGTAGCTGAAAGCGCCATCGCACAGCGGATGAGTTTGCCAGCCGAAAAGCCATTATTGATTGCCACAACCAGACTGGGGCTATTGACCGGCCGGGTATTCGGATCCTGCGCCGTGACAAAAATGACCGGAATGTCCTGCCACTCCGGGTTGGCGTTTTTGTTGCTGAGGAATTCCCAGCCGTCAATCTCGGGCATGACGACATCCAGCAGGATCAGGTCTGGCAGTTGCGTTTGCATCATCTGTAATGCCTGGCGCCCGCCTGCTGCTGTTTCAATTTGTAACTCCGGGGCAAACGTAAACAACATGCGGGTCAGCAGTTTTACAACGTCTGGGTCATCGTCCACGATCAGCACACGTTCGAGGCGTCCCGGCGCCAGTTGAACCGCCTGTTTGAGCCGGTCGCGCGCGACAGGTTTGACCAGGTAGTCTAATGCGTGTGCCTCCCATGCCTGTTTGCGCGCCGAAGGAAACGCGCAGCCTACAATCGCGGTGTTCGGTATCTCGTTTGAAAGCATTTCTACCGTCCGTGTCAGTTCAGACGACGCCGGCACGTTCATGATGACGGCATGTGCGGGCAGTTTTCGTTGTGCTTCCACCGCTTGAGCGAGGCTGCCGACGTCTACCATGTCAATCTCGTCTGTATACCGGCTCAGTGGTTGCGCGAGTTCACCGGTTTCATCGTAAACAATGATGCGTGGCTTTGGATTTAAGTCTGGCAGGCGACCGGAAGGGAATTGCTCCATCCACACCCAATCCTCTGATATCCAGCGGTTCGGCGCATCCGCCGGCATAATCAGGTCGGTCACCGGCAATTCGAACGAGAATTTGGTGCCTGCGCCGACAACGCTCTCAAACCAGATGCGACCGCCATGCAGTTCGACGAATTGCTTGCTGATGGTGAGTCCCAGCCCCGACCCGCCTTTATCGAGCCAGAGTGTCTGGGATCCCTGACAAAACGGGTCGAAGATGCGTTCGCGATCCTGCGGGTTAATGCCCGGCCCCGTGTCATTCACACTCACAACTACGTAGGCTGAGTGCTGATCGATCCGAACACAAATGCCGCCGTGATCCGTAAAACGCGCGGCATTGCTCAACAGGTTCAGGATTACCTGCCGAATGCGGGTGCGGTCGCAATACACCAGGGGGAGTTCATGCGCGATGATCACCTCCATGTTCAGCTTTTTCTTCGTAACCAGGGGTTGCACGACGGAAATCGCCTCGTTGGCGATGGAGGCCATGTCCACGCGCTCTTTCCGCAGCGTCATTCGGCCCGACTCAACCTGGGTCAGGTCGAGCACGTCATTGATAAGTGACGACAGATGTTCGCAGTTGCGATAGATCACATTCAGGTCTTCTGCGGCAGCGGGTGGGAAGGGTTGTCCGTATATCTCCGGTGATTTCACGATCAGGTCGATCAAGCCGATGATCATGTTCAGCGGCGTGCGAAACTCATGGCTGACCTTGGAAACGAACGCCACCTTGGTTTTCTCCGCTTCCTCTGCAAGCAGTCGCAAAGCGGTCGCGCGTTCATTTGAAAGCGCCAACTGTCTGCCGGCGTTCGCCAGCTCCTTTAAGGTTTCGTCATACGAGAGTGTGGTTGCCAGCGCCTGCTGCAGTAACTGCGATGTCATCTGATAATGCTCAGCTGCCCAATGCGCAAAACCATAGGTGCGTTGAAATAACCCTGCCAACACAGCGAGTGTGCCCCAGATGCACACGAGAGCGACAATGACTTCTCCACTTTTTCCGCCTGCGCCACACCAGGCCGGCATGAGCAGGAGCGACCCTGATACGACCGCGGCCGTGACGGCGCCAGCGCGCAGGTTCACCATGATAGCCATCATACAAACGGGAACGACCAGCAATGTCAGCACACCGGGAGCTTCAACCCATAGGCTTACCTGTCCGATAACCCCGATCAACCCGAATCCCAGGAACCAGCGCGCCCATGGCTTCGTGGGTTGCCAGGATGCCAGCAGGAGTGTGGTGATCGGCACAAAGAAAAAGAGCAGCATTAACTGAAAGGGCTTGACGACCCAGGGTGAGATGCTGGCCAGTAACAGCAGAAAGACCGCAATAGTCACAGGTGAACTGCGCAGTTCATCCCCAAAGTCCGGTCTTGCGCCCGAATGGGGCAGTTTCTTCTGGTTGATCATGTGTGTCATCTCTCCGGGTTGGATTTTAGCCCGTCGGACTCACACCCGCTTTGTCTTACCCGGTAAGCCCGGTAAGCCCAACGGCTGTAGTTGGAGCATAATGAGAGGTATGAACAACAATATTGTGGGTATGCAAAAGCACAGAACGGTGGAATACATCCTGTGCTATGTGATATGGATCGTTCTCGCGGGCACATCCATCTGGTTGCTTATTCAGGGGCAGATTTACATGATGGGGCCAATTCGCTTGAGTAGCGCCGTCCCGGCGATGGTGACCTTTATAAATGACGGCAGCCTTATCCTCATCGGGATTGTGGCGCTGGTGGTTATCATATTGCTGGAGCACTACCTCCGCGTCGGGGTGGAGAAGGCCAAGTTCTGGCCTCGCGTTGCGCGCGCGATTACACTTGAAGCGATCCTGCTCGCAATCGTTTACATTGGCGCGCCGCTCCTGATCAAAGTGTTACTCGGCGCGTAGCCCATCCCTGCGAAGGGTTGGGTGGCGACGACGTAACGCGCAAGTCCAACCTTCGCAGGGTTATCTACTACCGCAAGGCCATCCCTGCGAAGGGTTGGGTGGCGACGATGTAACGCGCAAGTCCAACCTTCGCAGGGTTATCGGCGTATTATTCCCATCCGCCCATGCGCAGCACTTCGAAGATGCGCGCTCTGGCGACTCTGAACACCACACCCGCGACAATCAAAATCAGCGCAAAGGAGACCACAATCGCCATCCAGTCGGCGCGCTGCCAATCGATATAGGCAATGAACGGTGGGATCGGAATTCCCGGATTGTCCGTCACGGGGAATAGCGGCACATATAACCATGACGCCAACACACCCGCGCCGACGCCGGCGGCGACGGCATACACCAGTGTAATGACGTACTCGATCAGCACCGTAGCGATGACCTCAACCTGGCGCATGCCCATTGCGCGCATGATCGCGAAGCGTTGCGCCCGTTCCATCAGTGACGACAAGCTGTAGACGAGGATGCCGATTGCCGCCAGAATGGCGCCGGCCACAAATGAAATAGATAGCAGACCAAACATGCCGACATGTTCGAGCCGCGACTGGTCATCAGCGATGATTGCTCCCAGGTCCTTTAGTTGCACGGCTTCAATCCCCATCGCTTTTACTTGCGTCAGGACGGACGAGCCTTCAATGCCTGGTTTTAGCCGCATCCATACGTTGCTGGGGAACGAGCCGCCAATTTCAGAATTCAGATAGCTCGCATCAACGATTGCAGCCGGTTTATCGGGATAAACCGTCGGGAAGTAATCGTAGGTATCGACGATCTCAAACTTGAGCTTGTAGTTTTCAGCAGAGGCCAGGATCATATCCACATTGATCGTGTCGCCGATCCCAAGACCAGTCTGGGTAAGCACGATTCGCGGCACAATGATGCCATTGATCTTTGAACCCAGCAGGTTCAGCATATCACCCAGGCGATGCTTGGCGAAGTCGCGCCGATAGTAGATGCTTTGTGGGAATGTCAGCCGGTCAACCGCCAGTATGCGGAGATCTGAGAAATTCTGGTTTTGCACTATGCCGGAAAAATCGCCGACCAGCGTGGCATTTTCCACCCCAGCCATAGCGTTATATTCGCTGACCGGTATGACGCTTGCGCTGTTCTCATCAAACGAACCGCTGGTTCCGCCGACAGGCGCTCCCCCGGCGGCGTCCTGTTTTTTGACTGTGGGTTTGAAGCGCAAATCGGAGCCAACTTCGTACCGCCGGCGTTCCACCAGCCAGGTGTCTGCGCTTTTTGCGACGGATGCATAGAATACCCCAAGGGTCAGGCACAGGATCAGCAGATAGGCAGGCGCGCGATACTGATGTCCTTCGCGGCCCAGTTGTGTAAAGCCCAGGTATGCGGTATAGGACGGCAACAGCTTGCTTAACCAACTGATCGGTCGCATCAACAGGACGAAAAGCTCGACGAGGATGAGCGGGCCTGTGAACAGGAACAGGGTAGGAGCTGCCAGCAGCAATGGATCGTTGCTCGAATCGTCCATATTCCAACTCACGAACCCCAGTGTGCCCTTCAGGCTAAGTTGGCGAAAGGCGTAGTAGGTGACTGCGCTTAATATAATGACGAACGCAACTCTCAGGCCATTGGTGACTGTCACCGAGCGCGCCCTTTGGCGTTCGTAGGCCACCAGGCTGACCCGGCTGGCACTCCAGGTTGCCCACAATCGCGCGATCACGCCAATAGACAGGCCGGCTGCGATGAGTCGCCAGTCCGCGGACTCGATATAGGCCTTTAGCGGCTCGCGCAATTCGAACTGCAGAAAACTGACCGAATAGCCCATCAGGGTCGCCATGCCCAGCCCCGCGAGTAACCCCAACGGTAACGCGAGCGCCAGGATGAAGAACGACTCCACCAGGATCAACACGAAAATCTGTGCGCGCGTGCCGCCACGGCTGGCGATGAGCGCGATCTCGCGCCGTTGAAACCGCGCCGCCATCGTCGACATCGAGATGACGAAGTAGATCAGCATGACCAGCAATGGCAACGCGAAGCCAGTGAGGATGAATGTGAGCGAGGCTTTGCGCGTTTGTGCCTGCGTCAACTCGTCCACAGGCGACACATCTACGCGCCCGTTCGGGATGTATTTCTGAACATCGCTGATAAACGACTTCATCCCGGACAGGTATTGATCCCCCTTGTCCAGGTTCAGGTGCGATTCATCCAGCAGGAAGTACCACGCTGAGAATGTCGTCAACTCGTATGCCTGCGGGTACAGCACCTTCTCGAAATCTGCGCGCGTCACCAGGAAGGCTTTGTCATAATCCGCGACAGCGTCGCGGTACCAGAATAGATCCCGGGTATCAGTCGCTTCCCACGTGCCTGCAACGTAAGTGGAGATGCGGTTGGCGGTGCTCAGGTCTGTGCCGCCTAGTGTATATTTGTCCCCGACCTGGACATCCTTGGCCTGGGCGTAATGGCTCTCCAGCCAGATTACAAGTGCATCCGCAGGCGCATTGGCTGGTCTCTCCCCGTAGGCGGTCCCAGCGACCGTTTTAATATGTGCTTCGATGCTCGGCACATACAAACCGCGCATCTGGTCGACCTCGTCTTCCTGATGCCGGTTTGCAGGGTCATCCTTGACCGGTCGCAGGTGCATCGAACGGCTCTCGACCTGCATATACATCGACCGCACCGGCAATCCGATGTATTTATCTATCAAACCACGAATCCATTCGCGGCGGTCGAGGCTGTCCTGGATGGACATCGCGGTGCCGCTGGGCAACACATACGCGCGCAACGCGAAGGCGGGGCGGTCGAACCGCTGCGCTCTCTCGCTGAGTTGTTGTTCCATCAGACTCATACTGACGGCATTGCTGAATACGGGGACGCAGACGAGAACGCCGACGGTGAGCGCGATACTGAAAATCAGGAGAACCGTAAGCGTCAGTCTGCTGCTGAGGCGTTTTAGTGCTAATGCTATGAAAAACTTCATGTGATACTTCTACTATCCAGTACTGTTTTACTACGATGTGGTCATATGGTCAAACCAGAATTGGTTGAGTATTTAAAAAACAGACTCCCGGAATAAGCACTATTCCGGGAGTCTGTCGGCTGACGGATACGATATCTACGATATCGTGAGCCTAAATCCCTTCGAGCGACAGTTTTTCTGCCAGATGGCAGCTTACCGTGCGTCCGGGTGAGAGTTCGCGCAGGTGCGGCTCCTCGTTTTTGCAAATGTCGGTCGCGTATTTGCAACGCGGGTGGAAAACGCAGCCCGAAGGCAGCCGGCTGAGATCGGGCACTTCGCCTCTCGATACCAGGCGCTTGCGTTTCTGCGACATCTTGGGCACCGCCGACAACAGGGCTTCGGTGTAGGGGTGCAACGGTTTGTTCAGCAACTCCTGCTTGGGGCCAACCTCAACCATCTTGCCCGCGTACATCACGGCAATGCGGTCGCTCATGTAGCGAATGACGCCCATGGCATGCGAGATAAAAATGTACGTCAACTGGTACTGTTCTTGCAGGTCCTTCAACAGGTTAAGGATTTGCGCCTGGATTGACACGTCGAGCGCCGATACGGGTTCATCCGCGACCACCAGTTTCGGATTTACCACGAGGGCGCGCGCGATGCCGATGCGCTGGCGTTGGCCGCCGCTGAAACTGTGCGGGAAGCGGCGCAAGTGTTCTACGCGCAGACCCACCTGTAGCATGACCTTCTTGACGCGCTCTTCAAGTTCCGTGCCTTTGGCAACGCCATTCACCAGCAGCGGTTCGCCGATGGTCTCAAGGATGTTCATGCGCGGGTTCAAAGATGCGTATGGATCCTGGAAGATCATCTGCGCATTGCGCCGGAAATGGTGCATTTCCTTGTCGTCCAACAGCGGCACATGATATTCCCGTCCTTTCTCGTGCAGGACGATATCACCCGATGTCGGTTCATACAGCCGCAGAATCGTGCGACCGAGAGTTGTCTTGCCGCTGCCGCTTTCACCGACGACGCCGAGTGTTTCACCGGGTTGCACGACCAGGTTGACGTCATCGACGGCCTTAACGTAACCAATTGTGCGTTTGAAGAAACCGCCTGTGATGGGGAACCATTTTTTGAGTTCCTTGACTTCTAGGAGAGGTTCTGCTTGTGCGCTCACGCTCTTGTACTCCTCTGAATATTGATGTTGCACATTAGACAGTTACCTTGCAGCCATCTGGCCGGCTGCGGGCGCCCGTGAGGCGGCCTGCGCGCTCTTTTCATACAGGAAGCAACTGACTGTATGAGTCGGAGACACTTCTGTCATAGCGGGTCTGGCTTCGTCGCACAGCCCCGGTATGCGTTGTTCGCAACGCGAGAAGAACGGACAGCCCTTATGCACCGTATATGGATTTGGAAGCATACCGCTGATCGTATTCAACCGCTTGATGTCGCCTTCAATGGTCGGGATCGAACGCCATAGCGCCTGCGTATAGGGGTGCATGGGGTTGTTGAATACCTCGTCGGTGGTTGCTTTTTCCATGACCCGGCCGAGATACATGATCATGATCTCGTCTGACATTTCGCTGACCACGGCGAGGTCGTGGCTGATGTACATCAACGCCATGCCAAACTCTTCCTGCAATGCGCGGATCAATTCGAGTATCTGCGCTTCGATCGTCACATCCAGCGCGGTCGTTGGTTCATCTGCGATCAGCAGCTTCGGGTTGCATGAGAGCGCCATCGCGATCATGGCCCTCTGGCGCATGCCGCCGCTCAACTGGTGTGGATATACGTCGATCAAGCGGCTGGGTTGAGGGATGCCCACTTTGCCCAGTAATTCGATCACACGGTCGCGCATCTCCTTCTTGGTGATGCCCGGGATGTGTAGCTTGATCGCTTCGGTGATCTGGTTGCCAATCGTGAAAAGCGGGCTGAAGGACGTCATTGGCTCCTGGAAAACCATGCTGATTTCCTTCCAGCGCAGGGCTCGCATTTCCGGGCTGTTTGCTGTCATCTTCAACACATCGACTGTGCCAGTATCAAGGTGGAGGAGAATCTCACCGCCTACTTCCTTTGCAGGTGGCGTGGGGACAATGCGCATCATCGACTGGGCGGTAACCGATTTGCCGCAGCCGCTTTCGCCGATCACACCCAGTGATTTGCCTTTGTTGATGGTGTAGCTGACGCCGTCCACCGCTCGGACGACTCCTTCATACAGGTAGAAATACGTTTGGAGGTCACGCACCTCTATAAGCTTGTTGTTATCATTCGCCATAATGAAATGTTCTCTTGTGTCGAAGCGCAATATTAGCGATTGTAGGGATCGGCCGCATCGCGCAGTCCGTCACCCACGAAGTTGAACAACAGCACGGTAACGATGACGAACAATGCTGGAATCATCAGCCACTGCTGTTGCGCGACCGCGACGATATTCTGGGCGTCCTGTAACAACGTGCCCCAACTCACTGCCGGGGGTTGCATTCCTACACCGATGAAGCTGAGCGCCGTTTCACCCAGTATGACACTGGGGATCGATACCGTGATCGAAACGATGAGGTGACTGGTGAATCCGGGCAACAAATGGCGCGTGATGATGCGCCATTTGCTCGCGCCAGCTGCCTGGGCAGCCATCGCATAGTCTTCCTCGCGCAGCTGCAGCAGTTTGCCACGCACGACGCGCGCCAGGCCGGCCCAGCCAATGACCGAAAGGAGCAGGACGATGGCGAAATAAGTTTGAATGATCGGCCAGTCGCGTGGCAGCGCCGAGGAAAGGGCCATCCACAATGGCAAAGTGGGGATCGAAAGCAGGAAGTCGATCGTGCGTTGAATAAGTTCGTCGACCACACCGCCCATGTAACCCGATAACCCGCCAAGGATGACGCCCATCAGGAAGCTGATAAAGACGCCAACCAGACCGATGGAGAGCGATACCTGGGCGCCAAAGAACACGCGCGAGAACAGGTCACGTCCCAGCCGATCGGTGCCAAAGATATGAACGGGTTGATCCAGGTTCTCAGTGCCAAAAAGGTGGATGTCCGTAGCTACGATGCCCAGTATTTTGTACGGCTCGCCATGGGCAAAGAACTTAATGGGCAGCGGTTGTGTGGTATCCGGCACGAAGATAAACTTGAACGTCTTGGGATCGGCTTTCCGGGTAACGGGGTAGACATACGGCCCGGTAATCCCCACACCATCTCGATAGAAATAGATCGTCGAGGGGGGTTGCTGCTGACGTGATTCCCACCGTGTGATCACCCCATAAGGGGCAACGAAATCAGCAAAAATCGCTGTCAAGTAAAGTATGATCGTCAGAATCCCCGCAATTACAGCGACTTTATGCTTTTTGAAACGCCACCATACCAACTGGCCTTGCGTGGCATAATAAAAGCGCTCGTCGCGCACGGCCTCTGGTTGACCAAGCGCCACCGCCTCTTCTTTCTGGGGTTCGTTCAAAACCTGGGGGTTGTTTGTAGACTGGACACTCATTTGCTTATCCCTCCGTAGCGGATTCGCGGATCCATGGCTGCCAGCAGGATATCTGACAGCAGAGTGCCGATAACGGTCAACGAACTCAGGATCATAATAATGCTTCCAGCCAGGTACATATCAAGGTCGAGAATCGCTTTCAACAGGAGTGGACCGGTCGTTTGGATGGCGAGTACGATTGAAACGAGTACTTCGCCAGATATCAGGCCTGGAAGAATCCAACCCACGGTGCTGATAATCGGGTTGATTGCCATGCGCACGGGATACTTAATCAACAATCCTAATTCCGTCAGTCCCTTCGCGCGCGCGGTGATGACGTATTGCTTTTTCAACTCATCGAGCAGATTGGCGCGCATGACACGAATGGTCACTCCGGTGCTGCTTAGGCCGATGATTAACAGGGGCAATATAAGGTGCTTGAGCATATCGAGCGTTTTATCCACACTTGGAGGCGCAGTAAGGAACGCGTTTGAATTAAGTCCAAGCGGTGAGAAACCCGTCGAGCTGAAAATGACCCAGGCTGCGACGAGGGCGACTAAGAAACCAGGCGTCGCCAGACCGATAAAGCCAAAGAAAGTAAATATGTAATCGAACACCGAATACTGGTGTGTGGCAGAGTAAATACCTATAGGGATCGCGATAAGCCACGAAACGATCAACGCTGCGATCGAGATTTCCATCGTGAGTGGAATGCGTTCTGCAAGGAGTGAGTTAACGGATTGATTCCACGTAAAAGACCAACCCAGGTCACCTCGTAATATGATGTTCTTCATCCAGGTAATATAGCGTTCGCCCCCCGGTTTATCCAGGCCGTACAGTTTTGTCAGGCGATTGGCTTCATCCTGGTCCAGCTGGATTCCTGAGAGTTTCATCCGGGAGATATATAAACTTACGAAATCGCCTGGAGGCAGTTGTATGATGATAAATGAAACGAGCGAAATTAGAAACAGGATTGGGATCAGCGTCACGAGGCGACGCCCAATGTAAGCTATCACTTAATACATCCTCCCGTAGGGTGGTTGGCAGTTATGAACACCTTATGATGGACTTGCCGTCAGGTCGCAGACGGTGCGTTCTGGCGAAACAGTGAACTAGATCTTGGTGTAGTTACTGCCAGGCTTTTGGCAGCCTGGCAGTAACTATCAACGCCTTAGTGAATCAAAGGCTTATTGCTGGGGCGGGTCAAAATACAACTGAACGCCCTGGAAGTTGTTGCCGATGGCATAGCCGGCTGAGGCCATGTTCTTCAAGTTCTTCTTGGCGATCATTGGATACTTGACGCCTTCAACAAAGTTGATGAACGGCAGGTTATCGCGTTCCCACTGATGACCCTGCTCAACCAGCTTGTTGTATTCATCTGAGCCGGAAACCGAGCTCCAGCGTGAAACGTCAAGGGCGTATGCCTGCTTTGCCCATGCCGGCGGTTCAGAACCCGTCTTGCCTCGGGAATTGAACCACTGATCCCACATACTGCCTGCGCGGGCTACATCGCCTTGCGTATAGTCGTTGTTCCAACCCTGGTCGTGGCTCCAGTCTACACGCGCCTGGATTTCGTTCGCGGCCATCTTGGTGCTATAGTCGTTGCCGGCAAGTTGCTTAACCGTCGTCTTGATGCCAACTGCATTCAAGTATTGTGCGGCAAGCTCGGCGGCGGGACCAATGTCCGCTGCAGGCGCTTGATGGTTAATGATGATCGTAACTGGTTTCCCATCTGCATAGGTTCGGAAACCATCTGCGCCCTTCTTCAGACCCATGTCATCCAGAAGTTTCTCAGCGGCGGCTTTATCATAGTTCATGTTCGCTTCGCCGACTGTGACTGCCGGGAGTGAAGCATATCCATAATACAGCGTGTCGATCATTTCCTTGCGGTTCATGGCCTTGCTGACAGCCTGGCGGAATCGAATATCCTGGGTTGCTTTCTGCCAGTTCGTGTCAGAGAAGGTCTGATTCAGACTCAAGCCTGACGAGTCAACATGCATGTCCAACAGGATCGTGTTGATGTTGGCTTTGGTCTCGGCTTCCTTGTACATCGGCACCTTGAGCAAAGCGGTTGATTCGCGCAGGTAGTCAACGTCACCGCTGACAACCTTAACGTTTACCATTTCGACGTCGGCTGCCTGTACCGAGAGAATCTCATCGATATATGGAAGTTGCTTGCCTTCTGTATCGACCATGAAGAAGTACGGGTTGCGCTTAAAGTGTAGAATACCCTGGTCAGCCTTGACGCCGATCCACGGGTAGAGTCCCGGATAGTCCACGCAACGCGGGTTGGTCATGTCCCAGTTCTGGCAGCGCTTGGCGTTGAACAGGTTCCACCACTCGTTGGTGAGTTTGTTCGCATCCAGATCGGGCTTCATCTTTTCAAGCGTTGTGTACTTGATGTGGTATTGCTTGAGGAACTTGGATGGGTTAATAATCAGGGTGTAGCCGTTCCAACCTTCAATACCCATCGCACGAACAAAGCCTCCGTAAGGAGCTGGGAAGGAAATCTTGAAGGTGAAATCATCAACGATTGACAATTTTCCTGGCGCGCCATCCGGAGCAAGACCGACACGGAACTGGTTTGGAACGCCATTGGGATACAGTTTGTCGTTGCTGTAGATGTCTTCCCATGTGAAGCGGACATCTTCAGTTGTGACAGGATCACCAGTTGACCATTTCAAGCCCTTGCGAATGGTGAACGTGAAGTCCTGGTTGTTATTCTCGATCTTGAAGTCCGATACGACGTTGCCCTTGGTGTTGTCCACGCCTAGATCTGGAGCCTTCAGGAGAGGCTCGTCGAGCATCACGAAGACATCAGGCGACCAGTTAGCGCTGGCATGTGCGGTGTGCAGGATGCCGCCATACTTGCCGGGTGTCCAGTCGGGGAGGTTCTTGGTGGACTGTAGCACGCCAGGGCCGACCACGAAGGGATCGGTGGGCAGGCGCTGATCGACGGGAGGAATCGTGCCGGCTTTGACCATATCGGCCAATACAGGGGCTTCCTGGAACTTGCTGGGCTTGGCGACGGGAGCAGCGGTAGCGGCTGGCGCAGCAGTTGCTGCGGGAGCAGCGGTAGCGGCTGGCGCGGCAGTTGCTGCGGGAGCAGCGGTAGCGGCCGGCGCGGCAGTAGCTGCAGGGACAGCAGTTGCGGCGGGTGCGGCAGGCGTAGCGGCACCGCTACAAGCTGCCAGCATCGACGCGGATGCCAATAGCACGAAATATTTCATCAGGTGCGATGGCTTATTCATGGTGAACTCACTCCTTAATATAAACGAACGAAACTTGACGGAATTGAACAGACGCAAGTCTGTTTGGCGAGAGCACAATGCCACTTCTGGCTGTAATGAGGGTGTGTTGTCACTCTGGGTTTCTCTTTCTTTCTTCTAGCCTCCTTTTTGCTTTGATCTCTCACGCATGACGCCGACTATGGCGCAGTCAACTTGATGAAATAGTTTGTCGGGTGGATTGCACAGAAGTATGCGAGTGCGCGCAACAAGAAAACAGAACACACAGACACCAACGTCTTCACGTTAGCGGTGGTAGCGAGACCTGCGTACTGTGCCATCATTATCTTTTGTGCACGACCTCTGCAACCGAGGTTCTAGCGACATGCGAAATGAGATTGTGCGAATGTGCAATAAGAGTGTAATAGCGCAGGGCAAGATTGTCAATTAGCACTATTGAGGGTTTGTTGTTTCGTCATCTTGGTTTACGGTTTTAACCGTATCGCCAGTTCATGCGCCAAGGCTAGTCCCTCTTCAGTGAGGGTAATTGAGCGCGCCTTGCGGCTTTGGTGGATCAACCCTCGATCCTCCAGGGCATTCAGTGTGCTGAAAGTATATCCTTTCCATGCCTTGTGCATGCCCAGGCTAGGGCCGATTTTTTCTTCCCATGAAGATAAATACAGGAGCAGGAGCGTCAATTCTTCGATCAATTCCTGCCGTTCAAGCTCCTGATCCGCTTGTTCACCTGTGTTAGTCGTCGTCATGACCGAATCTCTTTGAACTTTCGCAGAATCACTTCCCTTTGCGTCGCGTGATCCACAATCGGCGCCGGATAATCGCGCCCAATGACACAACCCACTTGGTTCTGTAGTGGCGCAGGCATCGTCCACGGTTCGTGGATGTAGGCATCTGGGACGCGCGCCATCTCAGGGACATAGTTGCGGATGTAGCGCCCTGACGGGTCGTAGCGTTTAGACTGGAGCACCGGGTTGAAGATACGGAAATAGGGTTGCGCGTCAGTGCCCGTCCCTGCTGCCCATTGCCAGCCGCCGTTGTTTGAAGCTGGGTCGCCGTCGACCAGCATTTGCATGAAGTAGCTCTCGCCCATGCGCCAATCCAGCAACAGGTCCTTCGTCAGGAATGATGCCACGATCATCCGCGCGCGGTTGTGCATCCAGGCGGTTTGGTGCAGCTCCCGCATTGCGGCATCGACAATCGGGTATCCGGTGCGCCCGTCGCGCCAGGCCGCAAAGCGCCTCTGGTCTAGCTCGACGTCGCCGCTGCCCCACTGCATCGCGTTATAGGCAGGGTTGAAGTTGCTGTGGTCTGCGTGCGGGAAATGGTAGAGCGCCTGGCAGTAAAACTCGCGCCAGATAAGTTCGCTGATCCAGACGTCCGCGCCCGCTTTCAGGGGGTCTGATGCTGCCGGCGACAGTCTGCGCCTGGCTGGGAACTCGTAGGAGAGTGTGGCGCTCGCGCGCGCGTAACAGAGGCGAGGCGAGATCGTCCCGAAGCGCAGATGAGGCGAGAGCCGCGATGTGCCTTCTTCTGCCAGAAAGTCGCGCTGGGTGTTGTAAGCCGCCATTCGTCGAGAGGTGACGAACTGGTACAGCAGGGACATGGCTTCGGTCTCGCCGCCGCGCGGAATTGACTGCGCTGTCGCGAGCCCCAGTTCCTCCATCGTTGGAATCGCTGGAACAGATGTGTGTTGCATGTCCGGTTGCAGGGTGTTGATCGCCCAGTCTTCCTTGATGGTTTGAGCCGGCTTCGGCAATGCCACCCAGGCGCGCTTGTAGGGTGAAAAAACCGTATACGGCTTGCCATACATGGCGACGACTTCATCCGGGTCGTGAATCACCAGGTCTCTGAATGACTTGACTGCAACTCCCGCTGTGTTTAGCGCAGCTTCTGCTGCATTGTCGCGCGCGCGCGCGGGGGGGGTGTAGTCGCGGTTGTAGTACACCGCGCGCGCACTGGTTTCGCGCGCCAGTCGGAGTAGCTCCTGTGCCGACTGTCCTCTGCGGACGATCAAGCGCGCTCCGTATTGCTGCAATTGGGCGGCGAGGTCCCTCAGGCAATCCAACAGGAACTGCACGCGCGCCGGCGCGACATCCTTGCCGTGTAATAAGGCGTCATCAAGAATAAAGACGGGGAGCACGGCGCCGCCGCTATCCAGTAGCGCGGCTGTCAGGGCAGTGTTGTCGCGGAGGCGGAGATCGCGGCGGAACCAGTGGATGATCGGCATAACCCTGCGGATTATACGCAATGCAGAGACCGCACAGCCACCGACATGGCAAAACCCTTCGGGTGTGTTTGCTGCAAACACACCCGAAGGGTTTCTGTGTGGCGCTATAGGTTAGCGATGATCGCAGTGCCAAACTCACTGCACTTGATTTCTTTCGCCCCGTCCATCTGACGCGCGAAGTCGTAGGTGACCGTCTTTTGGGCGATGGTCTTTTCGAGCGCGTTCACGATGGCGTCGGCGGCTTCGACCCAGCCCATGAAGCGCAGCATCATTTCGCCGCTCAGGATCATCGAACCCGGGTTGACTTTGTCGAGATTGGCATACTTTGGCGCCGTGCCATGTGTGGCCTCGAAGACCGCATGACCGGTTATGTAATTAATATTTCCACCCGGAGCGATGCCGATGCCGCCCACTTGCGCCGCGAGCGCGTCGCTCAGGTAGTCTCCGTTCAGGTTAAGCGTGGCAATAACGTCGAATTCTTCGGGTCGCGTTAATACCTGCTGCAGCGTGATGTCGGCGATCGAGTCGCGAATCATCAGCAGCCTCTTCCACTTCCCGCCGCCATGAGTCGGCAACAGGGTGAGTGCCTCTTCGATTTCGGCGCGAACTTCGCTTTGCTGCGCGGGCGTCATCATGTCATAGCCCGGGTCGATCTGGCGCGCGTTTTCTTCAACACTGATGCCGGCGTTGGCGTCCACATTGCCGATGATCCAGCTCTCGCGCTGCGTGACAATCTGGTTGCGAAACTCGCGCTTGGCGAGGTTGTAGCCCCAGTCGCGGAAGGCCCCTTCCGTGAACTTCATGATGTTGCCTTTGTGCACCAGCGTCACGCTCTTGCGTTTGAACAGCAATGCGTATTCGATCGCCGAACGAATCAGCCGTTCAGTGCCCGGCTGGGATACTGGTTTGACGCCGACGCCAATCTCATTCACGGCCTCAATGCCAAAACGGACCTTTTTGTATTCCTTGGGCATTTCGGTTTTGAGGAAGTTCAGGAGCTTCACAGCCGCGTCTGAACCCGCCTCAAAGTCAATCCCTGCGTAGATGTCCTCGGTGTTCTCGCGGAAGATCACCATGTCCACTTTCTCAGGTCGTTTGACCGGGGAGGGGACGCCGGTGAAGTATTTCACGGGTCGCAGACACACATATAAATCCAGCATTTGTCGCAATGCGACGTTGAGCGAGCGAATGCCTTTGCCGATGGGTGTGGTCAGCGGCCCCTTGATGCCAACGAGGAACTCATTGAACGCGTCGACCGTCTCTTGCGGGAGCCAGTCGCCGAACTGGCGAAAAGCCAATTCTCCGGCGAAGACTTCCATCCAATGGATCTTGCGCTTGCCACCGTAGCACTTCTCAACTGCGGCATCGAACACGCGCACACTGGCGGCCCAGATATCCGGCCCGGTGCCGTCGCCGCGAATGAATGGAAGGATCGGGTTGTCCGGAACCTGCATCACGCCGTCTTTCATTGCGATTGCTGCGCCGTCCGACGGTATCGTTACGTTTTTGTATGTCATGATCTGTATTATAGGCAGGACTATGCCGGTTGGGGTTGAGCGCCTTCGGTCTTTTCATCAGCGCGCGGTTCCTGTGCGGCCGGAACCCTATCAGCCAGTTGGGATTTGTCCAGGTACTGTTGCGCCTTCATCATGATTTCGAAGTTATCAAGGATAGTTCTGTTGATGTCGTTGATCTTTTTCTTCTCGACGTATTCCTGCAAGGTGCTGATTGGCGTCTCCTTCCCGGCCGCCTTGTTGGTGCGATGCCAGTAGTAGCTCTGTTGTATCTCCGGTGATTGCATCAACACCTGCACGGCCATTTTTTCAGCATTGGGGTCAGCCTTTTTAACGATTTCCACCTGTGCTTTGCGCGATTTCACCTGTCGCATCTGCCCGTACGCAGACGCGAGTGACTTCATGGGCGATGTCAGACCCATACCCTTCAACTGGGGCAGGCCTATTTTGGCCATGATCTCTGTCCAAGTCATATTCTGCGTGTCCATGGCAGCCAGTTCCGCCAGTTTACCGCCAGTGCCCTCGAATGCCTTAACTAGTTCCTTGAAATAGAAGTTGGTCTTTAATCGATCCTGGAAACTCAGCAAGTCGTTTGCCAGCACACCGGGGTTATATTTGTATGTGCCGCCGAAAGCGTGCAGTGATCGCCCCGCTGAGGTGAAGGCGATTCGGTACGCTTCCCCGGCCAGCGTTTCGGCTGTCGGGTACTTCTGGCGCAGGATGGAATCCGTCGTAATGGTTGCCAACGAGGTGATCGTCTGTTCTGCAATGCCGGCGCCAAGGTTCTGCAATGCATTGCCGACCATCTTCGCGCTGGTTTCCTGTCCGGCCGCGATCTTGCGCGTCATCCATTGCGTGCTTTCAAAGTCAACCCTGTCTGCGATCCGCTTACGCACGTCGCCAAACTCATTGATGTAGGTGGATAGTACCGCTGAGATGATTTCCTGTACATTCTCGCTGCTGATCAACTTGTTATCGGCGCCAAGAAGAAGCTCTTTCGTCGCCTGTTTGGCTGCTAATTGTGCGATGGCGGAGTAGATGGCCGCGCTTCCAGAGCCGCCCGTGACCACCGTAAAAGCGATCTCGACCGCAAGCTCAACCGCGCCGGCAATCAGGTCAGCCACTTCCTTCTGATCGGTTCGATACGACGCCAGCGCTGCATCAAATCCCTGCTCCGTCTTATCGACCAGATCCTCGGTGTTCGACACCTCATTCTGGTTTTGCAGAATCTGGTGCGCCGGGTTTGTCTTTGCGTTGTTATCGTCCGCCGCGAACTCCATCTTGTTGAGCTGATGTTCCGCGAATGCATTAGTGTCGCCGGAACCGGTGACAGATGCCTTCGTTTTAACCGCCCATTTCAATACACCACTGGCCGCGCCGGTCGATGTGGCTGCCATGCGCCCTTTGGCGCGCTTTAGTTTCTCTTTCGTGTCCTGCTTGTTTGTGGGCGCGAGCAGTCTCAGTATTTCCAGGTAGTTATTCCCTTCGCCCTTGTCAAACTTCTTCAGCATTTCCATGAATGCCTCGCTGGGTTTCTTCAACCCCCCGGCTATGTAGCCCTGGTACTGGCTCATGTAACGGGTCACGGCCCCCTCACGCAGATCTGCGCGCATGCCGGGCGTTCTCAGAAAGCCAAGCAACTCTGCCAGATCCCCATCTGCGGGGCTGACCCCGTCGACTGAATTTCCCTTAATGGCGAACTCAGTCTTGATCCGGTTGGCGCCGCGCGCAAAGTCATCATCTATCCGTGGGTCAAGGAGAGCGTAAATGCGCATGAAGCGGGCGTCGCCTGCATCAATCGGCACGATGTCGTCGGCTCTGAAGGCTGGACGGATCACAGCACCGTCCATCTCTTTAACAGCCTTCCCGGCATCGTTGAAATATTGTCCCAGTTGGCCTGTCGCCCAGGCGCTGGTCACCAGCGATAACACCTGGTCATACTGACCCGCTTTCCCCGCTCCGTATATTTGATCAGCCGTGCTGTTGGCGCCGCCGACTGCTGCTCGAAGCTGGCTGAGATTTCGATCGTCGAGCCGGATGGATTTACCACCCGTCGCCTTGTGTTCGTTCAATAGCCTCGCGCGGACACGCGCCCATTCCTGCTCAAGTTCTGCGACCCTGTCCGGGTTGTTCTTCCTGGCGGATGCAATCCGGCGCGCCCATGCCTGCTGCAACAATTGTGACGCCTGTATCACGGCCTGGTCATTTGTCCCGACGCCGGATGCAGCCGCAAGCACCCCTTCTGCAGCCTTGATCTGCATATCGATCTCCGCCGATTCGCTGATCTTGCCAGCGCTGTTCTCCTGTTTCTTAGCGCCTTCATACGAGTCAAGATAGGCGCGGGCAATATTCCACTCCTCGTTGAACGTCTCCCCTCGGAAGATCACTCCTTTAAGCTCACTCTTGAGCATGGTGTAAAGGTACTCGTTGCTCCACCCTTTGCCTTTAATGTTGTTGGCCCAGTCCATATCGAGTTTGCGGAAGGCATCATAGCCTTTTGCCATCACTCGACGCAGGATATCGAGGGTCTTGCCTCCGTGCGTGCCGGGAATGCCAGCCGTTTCTGCATACAGATCGTCTGCATCCGTCAGGTTGCGTTCGAGCAGCGCAATCGCCTGTTCGGCTTCCCAGTCCGTCATTGGCCCTTGAAGCTGCATACGGATGTCCGCTTCCAATCCGCCGTTTGTGCTATAGGTATAAATCTGGTTGTACAGGTCGCGGATATTCTGGCGCGTGGATACAGATTGCTTTCTCTTCAGTATGCCTAGTAGTTCCGATAGTTTGCCCGCATTCGCGTGTAGGATGAGCGCCAGTGTGACGTGCTCAACATTGTCGCTGCCGTGCTTCATTACGCCCAGCGCGCGGATACCGTACTCGTCGCGCGTCCCGGTTTTTATCTCCTGGAACAGCGAGAAACCAAACAGCCCTTGAAAACGCATATCCAGCGTGATCCGCTCCCCTGGTGAAATGCGCATCAGGGCGTGATACACAGCCTCGTTCGATCGGGTTGAGTACCAGAGATCGCGGATTTCGCGACACTTGGCATTCACTTTGGCTACAGTCTCATCATCACGGCTAGGCGTGGGCGTCGGCGCGGACACAGTAGTGGGTGAGACCTGACCGGGAGGGGCTATTTGTGGCGTGTTCTGTTGTCCGACGCCTGTTTGTGCGGGCGCGTCTGGCGCAGGCTTTGTGACTGGTTCGCTCTGCTTGTTATCGCTATTGCTGTGATGATGATGATGTTTGCGCTGCACCTTCGCGCTGTCGC
The DNA here is from genome assembly GCA_903921365.1 of uncultured bacterium. Classification (GTDB taxonomy): domain Bacteria; phylum Chloroflexota; class Anaerolineae; order J036; family Brachytrichaceae; genus CAIXPS01. Next base: position 24,114 of record CAIXPS010000326.1, read on the forward strand.
CGCCGCCAACGTGATTGATCGCGCGCTGTGCGGTTCCCGTTTGTTGCAGCACGTGCGTCAGTTCGTGCGCCAGCAGATGCTTTCCGGAAATGGCTCCGGGTTCAAATTTGCCCTGGCTGAAGTAGATGTGATTATCCTGCGTAAAGGCCTGCGCCTGTATGTCGCGGTTGAGCTTATTGGCGCCGGCATCCGTATGGATGCGCACATCGTTGAAGCCAACGCCAAAGCGCGACTCCATGTGCCGTTGCACCCCGGCGGGCATCGCTTGTCCGCGCGCCGACTCCGCCATGAGCCTGTGCTCAACGTCAGCGCCGGCATCGAAGCCCTGGGCGCTGTTAGCGCGCGCTCGCTGAAGTGACGGCGGCGGCGCAGAACGTCGAGATGTGTGCGGGGAGGGGGGCGGGTCGGGCGGCGCTGCTGCGGGCGCCATCTCAATCGGCGCGCTGAATATCGATTCAGGCTTGGCTTCAGCAACAGCACCCACCATTGGGTTTCCCCCAGCCAGACTGGGCGTTAATCCGACAGATGTTTTGGCTGCGCTGCGGTTGAGGTGCGCGGACGGCGAACTGGTCGTGGTTGGCGTGGTTATTGGCAGATGAGCGGGGCGATGAGAGTCTGCGCCGTCATGCGGCGCCAGCAAGCGATGCGTGGCCCGATTACCAATCGCGCGTTGCAGCGCAAGCACGCGATTGGGTGTGATATCCGCTTTGTTCGCCGCGACACGTCGCAGGACGATATGGGCGGGCTCGCTTGATCGGTTGTCAGAGCCATGTGCCGCCTGCGCCGATTGCGCGCGCGGCGGCGTCGCCGTCTGCTCATGCTCTGGCTGGCGCTCCTCTTTTTTTACCGGTTTGTCCGTCGTCTCGTTTTTACGTTTCTCGCTCATTCCCAGCTGTCCCAACTGCTTAATCTGACAGGGCTATGGGTCGGTGTGCGAATACGGGCGCTAGCCGAAGAGCGAAGAGAAACGATGAGAGGTGATGGATATGAAGCCGTATCTAAAACATCCGCGCCACACTACGTGCGATATTTGCCATTTATCGTAACATAGTCATGTGAGAGATCGCATGTCCAGATAGTCGTCGATGTTGTGCCTGTTCCCAGATCAAGCCGCACTTCGACATCGTGCATCTGGATGGCGCGAGTGGCTTCTTCCTCGGAATACCGCGTCGGCATGCCATGCTCGAATACCATAACCGGGCCGAACCAAAGCGCCATTCGGTCCGGGTAAACCTCTTCACCACTGTAGCCTGCTGCGGCAATGATGCGCCCCCAGTTGGCGTCCTCGCCATAGAACGCCGTCTTCACCAGCGGTGACTTGGCAATTGTGCGCCCCACGTTCTCGGCAGTGCGCATATCGGGCGCTCCGGTGATCGATATCGTAATGAATTTTGTCGCCCCTTCGCCGTCGCGCGCCATCTGTTTCGCCAGGCTGATGCACACATCTGTTAGTGCCGATTGGAACGCGCTGACTTTCTCTGGCGTGTCGACGCTAACCCCGCTCGCGCCATTGGCAAGCAGCAGCAAGGTGTCATTCGTGCTGGTATCGCCATCCACGCTGATGTGGTTAAACGACACATTTCCGGCCTGCGTGAGCGCCGCCTTTAGATTTTCTGCGTCAATGGCAGCATCGGTCATGACCACGCTCAGCATCGTTGCCATGTTCGGGTGGATCATGCCTGATCCTTTCGCAATCCCGGCGATGGTATAAGTCTGGCCCTCGGCGCGTAGTTCGGCGCAGGCAATCTTCTGGACGGTGTCGGTTGTCATGATGGCGCGCGCAGCCGCTTCCAGGCCGTCGGTCGTGAGTTCCATAGATGCCGATTGTGCGCCGTTCTTCAGTTTGCCCATAGGCAGGTTGACGCCAATCACACCAGTGGACATAACCAGCACCTGTGTTGCATCGATCGCTCCGGCCATGATCTGGTTCAATGCGAGTGAGTGTGCGACGCTCTCTGCCGTTTCACGGCAGTCCGTCAGGCCTTGTTCGCCTGTGCAGGCGTTTGCACACCCGGAGTTAATGATGACGCCGCGAATCGTTGTGTTGTTTGACGCCAGCACAGCTTGGTCATAGAGCACCGGCGCGGCCTTGACTTTGTTGGTGGTAAACAACGCGGCGGCGGCGCAATCCCGGTCGCTGGCAATCAGCGCCACATCGGGTTGGCCATTTTTCTTAATCTGCGCGGCGACGCCTGTCGCGTAAAAGCCACGCGGCAGGTGAGGGGTGGGGATAGTATTGGTCATTGGGATTTAACTGAGATTTAAAAGAATTCGTATAAACCGAGGAAGTAGTCGTAGACGTCTTGTGCGATTGGGACCGATCCGTAGCCTTCATAAAACGCTTCCAGGTCGCGAGCGCGAGCGCTAACACGATCGGCATCGAATGCGACGTGTTGTGGCCGTGTGCCAATTGCGATGTCGCAACGCGGGTCTCCCACTGCGCCGCCCGACCAGTCTATAACGCCAATCACTTCATCACCGTTCACAATAACGTTGTCAATTGTGTAGTCGCCGTGGATGAGGGTTGGCGCGACAGGCTGGGGAGGATTATTCTTCAGGCTTGCCAGAAGTTGCGGCGTTCCGTCAACAGTGAAGTGCTCCAGATTTTCGCCGGCTTCGTCAAGCATGGCGTCGAGCCACGTTGGGGTTGGGCGCGGGATGCCGGCGGGCGGTGCTGTTGCGTGTATCCGGGCGAGTGTCTGCCCAAACGCGCGCAGCAACTGTGTGCGCCTGCCCGCGTCCGTGTTTTCGCGAAGCGCCGCTTCGAGCGTGACGCCGGGCAGGTAATCCATTGCGAGCCAGCGCTCGGACACGATGCCCGTGTCGACGCGCGCGAAGGCGCGTGGCGCAGGCGTCAAGCGGTGGCCGTTCTCCGTGATCGCGCCCGGCGCGCCAAGTGCGCTTAACACACGATACTCCTTTGACAGCCAGCCGCCGTAAAGCGCGCCCTCAGCGCGCTTAATCGCCACTTTCCCGCGCGCGGTCTCCGCTATCGTCACCGTCGAGGTCATGCCCTGCGGCGAATCGAACAGCCTCAGTATCGGGCCGATCGCCGCAGTGATCGCAGTTGGGATGCCGCCTGGTAACAAGCCGCTTGGTAACAAGCCGCTTGGCATTACGCTGCCATCTCATGTCCACTCACAGCGGACTGTTGGATCAGTTCGAGGATGCGCGTGGTTTGCAACGCTTCTTCCGGTCTGACCACGAGCGCGCTTTCGCCACGGATTGCTGCGATGAATGACGCAATCGACGCCGATGTGCCGGCGCCGGGATAGCGCGATGTGTCGGGTATGACCGTTTCCATCGCGCCGTTGTGTTCCTGATAGAACCGCAAGGGCGTGTCGCGCCCATACTTGTCGGGGGAGCGATCGGCGCCGCCGCGCGTGCCAAACAGCGTCACGCGTTCTTCGCTCGCGCCGAACGCGGCCCACGTGACGATCAGGCGAATCGCCCCGCCATCTGCCAGAGAAATATGCGCGATGGCGGTGTCGTCCACGTCAAAGCGCCCTGCAGTGCCACGGTCGATGCCCCAACCGCCCAGGCCAATCTTCTGCTCGCCCAGAGCGGAACTCAACATCCCGCGCACCGCTGCCACTTTTGGGAAACCCAGCATGAACATCGCCAGATCGAGCATGTGCACGCCGATGTCATACAACGAACCCGCGCCCGCCATGTCTTTGTTGGTGAACCAGCTTCCATACCCGGGAATGCCCGCTGATCGGATCATGCGCGCGTCCGTCAGATAGACCCGGCCAAAGCGCCCTTCGGCGACTGCGTCGTGAATCGCGCGCGCCGTGCCTTCGAAGCGCAAGTGTTGATTGATGCTGAGCATCTTGCCAGTGCGTTTGGCTGCGGCGATCATCTCTTCGGCCAGCGCCGTGCTCGTGGCGAATGGTTTTTCGCACAACACGTGTTTGCCCGCTTCGAGTGCGGCGATGGTCACAGGCGCGTGCAGGAAGTTTGGCAATCCCACGCTGACAACGTCAATATCAGGGTCGGCCAGCAGTTCTTTGTAATCGCCATAGGCGCGGGCGACATGCATTTCTTTCGCCACGCTCTGCGCGCGCGCCAGATTCGTGTCGCACACGGCGACAACTTCAATGCCCGCAGCCTGAAAGCCGGGGATATGCCCACGTTTACCGATCTCGCCGCAACCAAGGACGCCAGCCCGGAGGGTCTGTTTATTTGTCATGTATGCCTCATATGTGAAGATTCGAGTATTTTACTTCCGCAATCACAGTTGACCCTCTTCCCGTCACGTGGTATATTCAATGCTTAGCGCTTACGAAAGTGTGAAGGGATTGCATGGCGCCCACAATCCCACAAAATGGAAAGGTGGCCGAGTGGTTTAAGGCGACGGTCTTGAAAACCGTTGTGGGTCTATGGCTCACCGTGAGTTCGAATCTCACCCTTTCCGTAGTGCGTGTTTCCGGGGAGGTGCCGGAGTGGACGATCGGAGCCGCCTGCTAAGCGGTTGTGCGCCTAATAAGTGCACCCAGGGTTCGAAGCCCTGCCTCCCCGCCTTAAGACCAGCATCGGCTGGTCTTTTTCTTTGCCTACTGCGCCTGGACGATGTGCGGTTCCTGACGCATGCCAGTCGGGCGACTGAACACGATCACCAGCAGAGGCAACAATGCCACCATCAGCCCGATTGCCGAGACGATGTTGTAGCCGAACGCCTGAAGCAAAATGCCGCTGCTCAAGCTCCCCACTGCTGACGCGATGTTCACCATGACTTCGTTGGCGCCCTGCAGCCGCGCTCGATCTTTGAGCGCAAATGCGTCGGTAAGCAGTGTTGACCCGGTGATGTAACAGCCGCTCCAGCCCAAACCGATCAGGAATAACGCCAGCCCGATCCAGGGCGTCATCAGCGACAGCGGAGCGACCACGCAGCCTGCCGCGATGATGATGGCGCTCACGATGATCATCAGCCGCCGCCCGATCCGATCCGCCAGTTGCCCGATCAACGGCGCGAAAGCAAACATCCCCAGCACATGCCCGCTGGTGACAAGCGACACCTCACCCAGGTCGTGATTATGATGCGTCATGTGCAGGCTGACGATCGCCATCATCATGACCATGGTGGCTTGTGCGCTGATCATGGTGAACATGGCGACGCGCGCGTTGCGGTTGGTCAACAGTTCCATCAGCGCCGCGCGCCTGGCAACGCCTGGCTCCTCCGGCTTTTGCGTCTGTGTCGCCGGCGTCGGGTTGTTTGCCGTGTGCAGGCCAATCACGCGCGCAGCAATTCCTTTTATATCCATCGACAACAACACGAAGATGACCAGCCCGGCGATCACGATCAACACTGCTGTGGCAAAGAAAGGTCCTGCCAGCGGCGCCACGCCGAACGATGCGGCGATACCGCTGGCAGGAGCAACCATGGCCGGGCCTAATACCGCGCCGATCGTGCCGCCAAAGATCACGCTGCTCAACGCCCTGCCACGTCGATCCGGCGGGTTGAGCTCTGCGGCAGCATAACGCGCCTGATCCAGTGTGCCGCGTCCGGCGCCCAGAAACATCAACCCGATCAGGAATGGAATTAACGCGCCGGCGGCAACGCTAAAACCACAGATGACGCCTCCGGAGATGGCGATTACGCAACCGATGAGTAGACCGTAACGTCGTCCCAGCCGTCCCATCATCCGGCCAGCCGGGTACGCCGCGAGTGAAGCGCCGCCCAGCATCAAGGCGCTTGGCAGACCTGCCAATGCGTCCTGGCCGCTCAGTCCGGAAATGACCAGCGGGTTCACGGTGGTGCTGGCAAGCAGCGCGGCCGATGCGATGCTTTGGGTCAGGAAGAGTCCAATGGTGGCGCGCCGGATCAATCGCGTATCCAGTTGATCGAGTACTTTTATCATGTGCTGGGAGTTTTCCATTACCGGGGATTCGTGAATCGTAACATGATCGCGCAACAAAAAAGCGCCGCGAGTTAACCAATAGCTCGCGGCGCTTCTGACGGATTGCCTGTGTCAACAGGTAGCGATTATTTGAGCGATACGAGGTACGCGACCAGGCTCTTGATATCCGCGTCAGGTATCGTTGTTTTGAAGTTCGGCGGCATCACGTTCGCCGGGCAGGCGCCCGTTGGACACTTGGCAGCAATATACACCCCAGGTGCGGTGATCGACTCGTTGATAAACTCTTCGACTGTCGTCGCCTTACCCTGGCTGGCCTTGTAATCGGCGGCAGTAATGATCGCTGCCGCATCAGTCCCGATTGCGGACAGGTTGGGCCCGATGTTGCCTTGTGCAACACCCTTGATGGCGTGGCACGCGTTGCAACCGTTCTTCAGGAACACAGCTTTCCCAGCTTCCTGTTCCGGCGTCAACGGCGCTGATGTGGGCTTAGGCACAAAGGCTGCGCCCGGCTTGGGCGAGTCGATTGTTCCCGATGTCGCCGGGTTCTGCGCCCAGTTCAGGATGAACCGTGACACGTCAGTGATCTGGTCATCGCGCAGGTTGCCGCCAACGGCCTGGCCGAAAGCAGGGTGGATGACTTCCCACTGGTTGCTGCTCTTTAGCGGAATACCCGATGTTGTGACGGCCCGGATGTAGCTGTCCAGGTTGCCAACCCAGCCGATATCCAGGATACGCTGGCTCTTCTGCACCTCGCGCCCCGCATCGGTTTTGCCGAGGAAGGCGATGCTGTTCAATGCCGGCCCCTGGCTGTCGATTCCTTTGCCGTCCGCGCCGTGACAACGCGCGCACTGTTCAAAATATACCTTCGCGCCAGCCTCAATTGACCGCGCCGTATACTTGGCGTCCTGAGCGCCCAGCGCCTTGCTGAGATCGCCCAACCCGACGATGGCGCATGCGCTTAAGAATCCAACTACGCTGATCAATCCAACGATGACGCGCAAGTTAAAACCGGGCTTAAAAGTGACTATCTTCTTGATAATGCTCATTCACTGTACCTCGTAATTTCAAACTGCCCGCCTAATGCTCGCTGTCCCTGTGGATGAACTTGAACTTTGAGAATTCCTGCGCAGCGCTTGTCTGGTCGTCCGTGTAGTTGATGACGAGAGTAATCTGTTTCAAGTCCGGCTGGATTTCGGCGATCTTTACCTGGGCCACTGTATCCGCAGATAGTTTGCGACCGTTCGGATCGGCAGTGTTCATGCGTCGCTGCATGTCGTAATAGAGTTCCTTGATAATCGCATTGAGTTCAGGCGCATTTGCCACATTGGCGTCTGCAGTCACCTGATAGTCGCCCACAACCATCTGGTCGAATGGAATCCTCATCAGGTTGCCGTCGCCCTCGTCCGGCATGAATTCCTGACCAATCTCGGCTGATGGCGCGCCGCCGACGAAACCAAACCCGGTGATCGGCACGCCTGTCGGGATGCCGGCCAGCGACAGATACAGGATCAACGCTGTAAACAAGCCACCTATCGTCAGCATGATTTTGCGCTGACCATAGCGCCGGCTTGGGTTTGGATCAACATAGGGCACGACAGCGAGGGCCACAAATACCAGCGGGCCGACAATGATGCCCCATAGAACCTTGGGGGTTATCCCAATCACGTTTGCAAAGAACTTGTCGATGCCGTTTGCGATATCTGCTGGCAGGAATGGGATGATATGTGGAATCTTGAGCAATCCCTGCAGCCAGTAGAAGTACCAGGGCGCCACTGTGTGGTTAGGCGTCACCAGCGGGTTGCTGTGCGTTTCGAGCGGCGCGCGATACCATGTCGCGCAGGAGATCGCCAGAATTGCCATGGCAATGGCGATGTACATGATCTCGTTGGTCGCGATGTCGGGGAGGAAGTTCACGCGCTTGTCCGGCGACACCTTGCGCGCGCTATCTTCACCCACTGCTTCCATTTCAGGCGGCAGGCTGATGCCCCAGCGCACAACCTTGTAATAGTGCACGGCGAGGAACACGATGCCGATAAACGGCAGCAGCACCACGTGCAGCAGGTAGAAGCGCAACAAACCGCCGGCGCCGATATCTGGCGCGCCGCGCAGGAGTAGGTTTACGGTTGGCCCGACGCCCGGTGCTGCGTCAGCCATACTGGTGCCGATGGTTACCGCCCAGAAAGCCAACTGATCCCACGGGAGCAGATAGCCGCTGAAGGACAACCCAAGCGTCATGATCAACAACACGACGCCGGTAAACCAGGTGAACTGGCGCGGTTTCTTGTAAGAGCCTGTGATGAAGGTGCGCAACATGTGCAGCGTGACGACGACCACCATGACTTCTGCGCCTAATCGGTGCAGGTCGCGCACGAACATACCGAAGGGCACGTTCGTGATGATGTCGATCATGCTGCTGTAAGCGCGTTCGGGCGAGGGGGTATAGAAGATCATCAGGTAGATGCCTGTGATGATCTCGATAGCGAAGAACAGCGCCGAAAGCAAACCCAGCCGGAACGTGGGATACAGGGTCGTGGTCGCCTCATGATAAAAGGTGGGGCGAATATGGAACCAGAACCCCTCCGTATGAGGCTTGACGCGCGGGTTTGGCTTGGGCGGCGGATCGCCGCGCAGAATGCCGCGCACGTCATCCCATGACAAGCCGGTGGTCAGCCGCTGAAAGGTTTCGTCGGCGCGTTGGGCAACGGTTGCCTTTAACCCCGTGGTCTTAACTTGGTTGACGAGTCTTTTTCCAATAATAGCCATACACTCAACTCCTCAGTCAATCACAGAACAAATTAGAAGTGCGACTTGCCGGTGATCTTCAGCCCGGTATTTACCTTGATCGTAACCGCGTTGGCCGGCACAGCCAGTGGGCTGCCGTCAGCGGACTGACCCACAGGATTCCCTGCCTGGTCAAACGCCTCAAGCGCAAACGTGTCCAGGCTGCGCGGGGCAGGGCCGGCGATATACGTGCCGTCCTTCTGGAACTGCGACCCGTGGCACGGGCAGGCGAAGCGATTGGCCAGTCCATCCCACGCATAGATGCAGCCCAGGTGCGTGCATACCTTGTAATTGGCGATGAGCCCCTTGTCGGTTGTTACCATCCAGAACTTACCGAGGTTGTTGGCGACAGGCGCGTCACTCACCTTCGGGAAGTCTGTGACACTCACCGCGATCTTGCCGCCGAACTGCCCTTCTTTGAAGCGGGGAAGCGCAAAAAGCACCGAGATTCCGGCCGTCTCAGCGAGGAACAGTGCCATTGACGCGCCCCATACATAATAAAGAAATTCGCGTCGGGTTACCCCTTGAGGGGCGACAGGCGTGGGCGCCGCCGCCGGGGCTGTTTTAGTTGCGGCAGCCGTCTTCGTCGCAGTCGTTTTAGCGGCTGGAGCAGCAGGCTTTGGCGTGGGAGCAGCGGGGGGTGGGGCTGTAGTTTCTGCCATCTTTTCTCCTTAAATTCTTGTTATGAATATCATTTGCACACGTAAGCACACGCAGGCGTGTGCAGGCACACGTAATAACCAGAAATCGGCGTTTGAATAGCGCGTATTATCCCATGAACAGGCGCACACGAATGATGCTTTCCACATTCAAGAATCTTCGTGCAAAGCCTGTGCATTGCTTGTCCTTGACAACGCTTGTGCAATATATCACAAGCGGTTTGCAGTGTCAACGATGCGCGAATTTACCGTGGCAGCGGGATGTAAAATGCGATCATCAGTGCGCCAAGCGCCAACCGATACCATGCAAACGGGCGCAAGTCGTGTTTTGCCACGTAACCCAAAAACCACTTGATGACGACGATGGCCACGGCAAACGAAACCACGGCGCCAAGCACAAACGCGGGAACTGCACTTCCGTTGATCGTGTTGATCTCCTTGACCAGTTTATACAACGTCGCGGCTACCATCGTTGGGATGGATAGATAAAATGAGAAGCGCAAGGCCGTTGAGCGATCGAGACCCATCAGCAGGCCGCCGACGATGGTTGATGCGGATCGCGACATCCCTGGGAACAGGGAGGCGATTTGGGCAATGCCGATTCCCAACCCCTGCTTCAAGTCCACGCGGTCAAGGGTGGTGATAGGCTGTTTGCGCGTCTGCACCCACCGCTCCACCAGCAGCATAATGATTCCGCCGACGACAAGCGCGATGCCGACCGTGAACGGGCTGAACAGGTATTTGTCAATCAGGTTGTTGAGAAGAACCCCGATGATTGCCGCCGGGACGAAGGCTACGGCGACCGCGATCAACAGGCGCTGCGCCGATTTATCGCTAGGCGCGCGTTTGACCAGGCTGATCAGGTCGCGCGCAAAGTACAACATCACCGCAATGATCGCGCCGAGCTGGATGAACACTTCAAACGTGCCGGCGAGCGCTTTGCTTCCGATGCTCGCGTCAAATTGCAGCACTCCCCCGACGATGATCAGGTGGCCGGTGGATGAGATGGGCAGGAACTCGGTGAGACCTTCGACGATGCCCATCACGATGGTCTGGAGAAGGAGATTAAAGTCCATGATTACTTTTTCCTGTTTAAGATGTGTGCCTAAGAATAAGCCGAATCGATAGATACTGCAATACTATGAATGCACTCATTACGGGCGCGACAGGTTGCGTTGGCGCCAATCTTGTCGAAGCTGTCGGACAGAAAGGCTGGCGCGCAATCGCATTGTGCCGCAAGACCTCCTCACTACATGCCCTGGAGGGCCTGACATACGACCAGGCGTATGGCGATGTCACTGACTACGACTCGCTGTTAACCGCCATGCGCGGCGTAGAGATTGTATTCCATGTCGCGGCTGTGGCGGATTACTGGCGCGCGGTCAAGCGCAGACTTTATGAGGTGAACGTAGAGGGGACGCGCAATGTGATGCGCGCGGCCAAGGCCAGCGGTGTGAATCGCGTGGTGTACACCAGCAGTGTGGCCTCGCTTGGACAGCCCGGCTTTGGCAAGACTGCCAATGAAACCGCTGTCTTTAATCTTTCGCCAGAACGTTGGCACTATGGCTATAGCAAGGTGCTGGCGGAACAGGTTGTGCAGGAGGCCGTTGCTGATGGGCTTGACGCGGTCATCGTGAACCCGGCGGTGGTGATCGGCCCGCGCGACGTCAACCTGATCAGCGGCAGCATCATCATAGAAGAAGCGCGGATGGGCGTGCCGGTCTATCCGCCCGGCGGCGTCTGCGTCATTGATGTGGCGGATGTGTGCGCCGGCGAGATTGGCGCTGCCGAACACGGCCGGCGCGGCGAGCGCTATATCCTGGGCGGCGAGAACCTGTGGCACCGCGATCTCATTGCCAGCACCGCCGATGTCGTTGGCCGCCGCCCGGCGCGGATCGGGTTGTCGCGCGGCGTCACGCGCGCACTCGCGCGTTGCGTTGACGTGCTCGCGCGAACCGGTCTGCGTCTGCCTGGCAATGGCGATCAGTTGCGCTTTGCCGCTGAGACGCTGTGGTTTGATTCCACGAAGGCGCGGCGTGAACTGGGTCTCGCCACGCGACCGTACCGCGAAGCCGCACAACGCGCCTACGATTGGTATAAGACAAAGGGGTATATTTAGCACTGATGTGGCATTTGTTATACGGTCCAAACGATATTGCGCGCGACGAAGAGCTTGCCAAAATGAAAGCGAAACTCGGTGCGGATGAAATCGCCGCGCTGAATGTCACCTTGTTCGATATGACCGCCCCGCTTAAGGATATACAGGCGGCGTGCGACACGGTCTCATTCCTCGCTGACAGGCGCATGGTGATCACGCGGAACTGGGTTACTAAACCCGGTGTGAAAAAAGGCAAACAGACGAAGGAAGGCGACGACCCGATTGCCCGTTTGATCGCGTATCTGCCCGAGCTACCTGAGACGACCGCACTCGTGTTGGTCGAAGACGGCGTGCTGCCCGACACACATGCGCTGGTAAAGCTCGCGCATGCGGAGCACTCCGGCGGGCGCGCGAAACTCTTCGAACTTCCCGGCGACCTGCTGAAGTGGGTCGTTGAACGCGCCGCCAGTAAGGGCGGGCAGATTGCGCCGCCGGCCGCCCAGTTGCTGACGACGAAAATTAACCGTGGCGACAAGAACGACCGTGATCACTTTGCGGAAGACAGCCGCCTGTACCTGCGCAAGCTGGACAATGAGCTTGAAAAGCTGGTCGCGTATGCCAATGGACGGCGTATCGAACCCGCCGACATCGAGTTGCTGGTGGCGGACGAAGAAATCGCGGACATGTTCAAGTTCATCGACGCCGTCAGCGTGCGCGATGGGCGCGCGGCGTATCGCCTGATGCTCGGCATCCTGGCGCGCGGCGAATCCCCGCTGGTGGTAATGACGATGCTGGCGCGCCAGACGCGCCTGATGATCTGCGCCAAGGAGTATGACACACTGTCATCGGATCAACTCGCCCAGGCGATCAACGTGCATCCCTTCGTCGCGAAAAAAGTGGAGCAGCAGGCGCGCCGTTTCAGCACGCCGGAACTGGAGCGCGCGCATATAGCGATCATGGACGCCGACCTGGCGATCAAGACCGGGCGCATGGAGGATCTGGCGGCGCTCGACACGATCATCGCGCTGTTGTGCGACGCGGAATAACAACTCTCTATAATAGGGTTATGAGCGAGTCAAACGAAACGACCAATGTCTCTGATACCAGCGTGCGCGACATTTTCAGCAAGCACGCCGACGTGAAACGATCGAGCGTGCGCGAACTGCATGGCGATTCCATCGTCACTGAGCAAAGCGCAGCCACGAACGTCATCGCAACGGACATTACTGCCCGGCAGACTGCCATGGCTCAGGTCACCGTGACGACCTTGAATGCGACTTCGAGCGCACTGGCGTATACCCAGGCAACCAATGTGAACCTCTACGCCGGTAGTCAGGCAATTGCGGTTGTGGCTACCGGCGAGACGCGGCTTGACCAGTCCGCGGCCGAGGTGCTGATTGCCGATAACGTGACGGAGGTGAAGTCCTCGGCGCTGGGAGTCGTTGTTGCGAACAACGTCGCCATGCGCGATTCGACCGTGGGCATCCTGATTGCGCGGAACGTAGAGGGCAATGTGTCGCCGCAACTCGATACGCGCGGCGCGATCATCGCCGGCGCGGTTGCAGGCGCCGTGCTCAGCGTCGTCATGGTGGCAACGAATCTGTTAGTGTTGCGCCAGCGCAAACACCGCTAAAGCGCGTGTCGCTGCGATACTGTAAAATCACAGTATGAAGTTCTTCCGACCCACAGAAACTACTAAATTTCACATCGACTATTCCTGGTTTGAGGAGAACGGTCAAGATGTGCGCGTGCTGATTTATAAGTGCCTGACCGCGGAGCAGCAGGAACGCGTGGGCGCGCCGGGACAGTCTGAGATGTTTGACTATGTCGACGACCAGACGGGCGAGGTGCAGCGCTTCGATCAGGTGCTCCAGATCATTCGCAGCGAAAACGCGAGTAACCCGGATTTTGTAACCCAACGCACGCCCGTATTCGAGGCCGCCTTCCGCATCTTCCTGTTGAATAACAACATACCGCTCACGGCGATTGATCTCGCCAATACGATGCGGCGCAAATCCTCCGAGGTGCTGTCGCAGTTAAGCGGGCGCTCTGTGTATAATGGCATTCGGCCTATTTTTGACGATTAAATGCGTTAATAGCCAAAATAGCCAACTGCCCCCGTAGCTCAGTGGATAGAGCGGAGCACTTCTAATGCTAAGGTCGTGAGTTCGAATCTCGCCGGGGGCGTAAGCCATTTAACAGCGATGAACTACGCCACAGCCCTTGCCATCTCGCCAAAGGGCAGTGGTTTGCCTGTCGCTTTGGAATACAACACATCGGGACAAAAATCCACATCGTTTGGCCACTGAATCGTGCCAGTCTCGTTATTCACGGTGACCAGTGCAAAATACTTCGGGTCCTCGATGGGCGCAAATATACCACCCCGACCAACGATCCATTCTCGCAGACTCACTTGCCCGACCTCGCCGGTAGTAAATGTCAACTCAAGTATGTAATCCGGCAGTGCTATAACCGCCACAATGCGGGGTTGCTGTTTCATATCTTTCCATTACTGTAGCGGTTGCACTTTCTGCATGCCGCCACTATCATTCCGTCTCTGCCAGTTGACCAGTAATTCATTCTGATGAAGTTCAGCCCAATCCATCACCAATCCCATTGCTCGTCGTGGTAACCATCCTGCGAGCAAAACGATCGGATCAATCCCAAATTCTGCCTCATGATCGCCATAACGCGCGTGAAAATGGGCCGGGTCGTGGTCGAAGAAATACATCGTTATGATGATCCCATAGAACCTGCTGATTTCAGGCATATGTTGATTATAGTGGTTGAGCTTGTGCGCCTCTATGAAGCGTTGCTTACCGACTTGCATGGTGGGGGCAGAAAAAGTCTGAATCACGGATGACACGGATTACTGGATTTCACGGATAGGAACGGAGATGGGTTGAGTTGTGTCATCGTCGCTGGCCAGCTGTAATGGTGGTATTGCGCGCAGTCTGGGAACGCCATCCGTCCCGGTGGCTCTGTGTCCGTTGTTGTTTGCGGTGATGGTCGACATGAGCGCGAGATGATTCAACACTGGATCATCATCAGCGTTGTTTTGCATGGCAAAAAGGATCCGTTTGGGACACGACACTACAGCCTTGTGGTTACCTGCGAATCCATGTTGTCAAATCGGTAAGAGGCGCTCGGTAGCCGCTCTTAATCATCTGTGCCAGCCATCGATTCGCCTGAGCTAAATTGCTGATTCCACGTTCAACAACAAGAATCAGACATCCGATGGTTCCGGAAAGCCGAATATTGTGTTTCACAGCATAGTCGCGTGCTGCACGGTCATCTGTCAGCATCAACCAACCCCGATGCCTGACAATTGCGAGACATGACGCCTCTCCAGGATGCAACCGTGCAGGCATCTGTCGGAAATCGTTCAGCTCATACTCGTCGAACATTCCGGTCAAGCGAATCCATCCCGCCGTCACTGGTGGAGTGATCAAGCTATCGAAACTATTGTAGAAAACATATCCCTCATCGACTCCCTGCTGTATTTCCTCGTAAACCTCTGTGGATATGTAAATCGTTTCAAAGAGTTGCCGCAAAATATCCAACTGATATATCGTCGCGAAGTTCGATAGAACAGTCGTATTGGATATGATGCTCACCGCGACTCCTCAAAGTAATCACGGAGTGATTGTGCTTCCTGTTCAGCCTCTTGAACAGTCTCCGGCCCAAGGCGCGGATCAATCCCTCGATTTACAAGTATGTCTTTCATTTGCGCCCAGCTGATGCCAGCCACACTTGCCGCTTTTGCCAACGACAACCCATCGTTCTGAAAACGATGCACAGCCAATTCGACACGCAAATCCGGGCGACTTCGTAGTAGATTACGCAACGCTTCGCGCACGACATCCTCTTCACTTTCGAATAGATGCGCACTAACCAGTTCACGAGCACTCAGCATATCCTTACCTCCTGGGCTTATATCACACGACGAGTGTTAACTCGCTATCGAAGTATATACACCGAGTGTCCATGTGGTGATCAAACCCACGGCAAAGAGGCCGATACATCAGTAGTTCAACAGGTTACCAATCAGCCGGATCGAGAAATGTACCAGAGGATCAATATCACGCGTCTTGTAGAAGTGATTGAGGCACGCGATATATTCTTGTTTTGGCGTTTCAACGATATAAGCCGGTAATCCGTACGCCCGCAGAAAATAGGTGGCGATCAACCGGCCGGTGCGCCCATTGCCATCCCTAAACGGATGAATCCGGATGAAGTCGGCGTGCATCCATACGGCCACCGTGATGACTGCTATGTTGAAATCCTCTTTTGAACTGTTGCGGATTCTGCTATCGAGATCATCAAAGAACATTTTCCCTTGTCGTATATGGCCATTAAGTTCGCTTTCGACAAATTCGGATGGCGTCGATCTTTGATCGCCAAAGGTGACAACTTGTTCGCCATACTCGCGGGTTCTGAATCTTCCAGCATGATTGCGCACACCGTGGAAGAGTGCATAATGCCAGTCGTGCAACAGCGCGACAGAATAATCCCGCTTACCCTTGTCGATTTGATGAATGCGTTTAGTAATGACCGTAAGATTCCCGGTAAGAATCTCCTGTTCCTCGGCAGTAAAAGTGCGTACGGGGTCAATGTCGTCCACGATGTGAACCTGATCAAACTACACTGCTATGGCCCGTGGCATGGATTCCTTCAATCCTCTGGCTGGCAATCACTTCGCGCTTGATCAATTCTTCACTGTCGAATTCATCATTCATGCTGCCATCCTGCACGTTCGGTATTCGTGACAGGATGCTGCGCATATCGTCACTCAATAGAGATGGGATAACGAACGGCCGATACATTCCCATGCTTTCGAATTCGGCAGCTACACGCGCTCCATCCCAGCCGTCGCCTAGCAGTCGTGCAACCTCTGGTATATCAATCTCGCCGCGGACGTATGCCTGTGCCAGGCCATTCACATCGCTATCCTTACGGGACGCAGTGCCGTGGGTGCCCTTGGCATCGATCTCTTCTATCACTGACTCGCGCATTAGTTCAGACATCTTCATCCTTACGCTGCTATTGTACCCGGATCAGCCCGCTTCGTCGTAGTATATACACCGAGTGTGCATCGTCGTAATTCGACGAGTCGCGTTTGGCAACATTTTAGTGACGCGCCTCGGCCACTTTTCATTTCGCCACTTCGGTAATACACTATTGGATAGAAGGGGAGCCAAGCGCAGGTGCGCCGGGGAACGTAAACCTGACGATGAAAGAGCACGCCCGCGGTAATAGCCACCTCTTCGGGGTAACTGAGTTTTTCTTGAGTCGGTATGCCGCATAAAGCGGTCTAAGTGGGTACGCATAATTAATTTGACAAAAACGCACTGCGCACATCTGCTAGCCAGAAGTTATCAGAGAAAACACCGGCCTTCAACATGCGCTGGAAACCGGTAAGCGAATTAAGGTGGTCTATAGCTGTTCGCACCGTAATATCCAGGTCAGGAATCGGCTCATTAGCCAGCACCTCGTCCCTAACATGGCGCCACAAGCAATCCATCACGTTCAACTCAGGACACGCAGTCGGGAGCCAGCGCAACTCGATACCGAGTGTGGTCGCCAGTGATTTGCTTGAGATGGCCGTGTGTGCCGATGCTTTGTCCAAAAACAGCACGATATTCCAACCACGCCA
>CAIXPS010000327.1 GCA_903921365.1 uncultured bacterium
ACCGCGCGCCGTGACACCAGCGGCACGTTGGGAGCGATCTCCGCTGACGCAATGACCTCTGTTGTCTTCGCAGAAGCTACATCCTGTATGCCTTTAGCAGGCTGATCACGCCCGATCGCAGGACTCACACCAAGAGCAGGCTCCAGTGAATCACTGTCTAAAGCGCCAGCAGGGGTTGCCACTGCCGGCTCCGTTGGCTGGGGTTGTACTGGTATGTCAACCGATCTTGAGACTGCTGGTTGAAGTGTTGCCAATAGTTGCGACAAACCGATATCGTAGCCATCAACAAACGAGATACGTTGATAGTGCCCCCATAAGATCGGCGCTTCACACTGCTCCTTGATCAGGGGAATAAACCGAACCTTCTTCTTGTGTTCCAGTTCAATTGCAGACTCCACCTCGGTATTCACCCATTCTGACCCAGTCGCCGCTGGGGTCATCACAACGAGTAAGACCGCGCACTCGCTCAAGCCGCGTTGGATTGCGGCCACCCATTTCTCACCGGGATTAATGCTCTCTGGTGTGATCCACGGCGTCCAGCCGCGCTGCCGCAAATCACTTGCCAACTTATGAGCAAACTCGCCGTCCTCCTGAGCATGAATGATAAACACCTGGTGAGGGTTACGCTCTGATGGCAACGCGGTCGCCCGTGGTGTGGGAATGACGTGGTGAAATCTTCGCCCATATAGCAATGGCCGTTCCGTCTGCAACGCCGCGAGCAGGTTCTCAAGCAAGCCGCGATTCTGGCAGTACTGAATGAGCTTTTGCACTCTGATTTTGCGGGAATCCCCTGGCGCAAACTCATCTTCTGCCTGTGGGAAGTATGCGTAGAGTAAATGCTCTATATCCTCGTTTTTCAACGTATCGAGGATGAACTGTTGGATTTCGACAGGAGTAGGAGATGGATTCATGGCTTTCCCAATTTGCAATCTTGGGATGCGATTATCACATACCGCGCAAGTAGTTCCGGATCACACGCCGCATATCATAGTGCGCGAGGACGATAACTTCTTCGGTTTGCTTCAATCGCGCATTCACGAGATGTGGTCTCTTGCGGTTGGATCGACCCTTGAGCACCGACCGCGTTATTCCTTGTGCAGGATGCCGCCGTCTTCGATGCTTAACGCTTTGCCCGTAATGGCGTTTTTGGGGCGATAACATCCAGGGTGTGCAGAGCCACACTGCCATAACCGTCAAAGCTCACATGGTTGCCGGTGGCAATGGGTCTGCACCCCTGCGTTGATCAGAAGACGCTGATGTTACTTCTCAGATGGATACTTCAATCCCCACGGTTCGCGCACGCGATCCAGCGTCTGCATAATTGCAACGGTTTCATCGAGTGTGAGCGTATCACTCTCTGTCCTGCCCTCGCGTAATCCGCGCATGACTTCAGCAGCTTCATAGTTGAAGCCATTGCCCTCAAACGGGACATCGATCACCTGCTCTTCTTTTCCGTATACATTCAGCGTAATGCGGGTTGATCGATAAAACGGGCTGTGCACCTTGATGCGCCCGTCAGTTCCAAGGATCGACGCCTCGTTGGCTGTTGCCGTGCGCACTGCGGTGGAAAGGACTGCGAGCGTCCCCCGTTCATACTCAAGGACGTACGCCGATTGCTCATCGACGCCGGTTTCGCCGAGTTGCGCAAGGCTGGCAACGCGCACCGGCGCTTTTGGTCCCAGCACCATCGAAGCAAAAGAGGTGACGTAGATGCCAACATCCAGCAAAGCGCCACCACCCAGCTCTGGCGCGAACAGACGCCCGGCCGGGTTGAATCCCGCCCGGAACCCGAAATCGGCAGACACCATGCGCACTTCGCCGATAAGACCCTGCGCCAGCAATTCGCGCACCTTCACCATGACCGGCAGGAAGCGCGTCCACATCGCCTCCAGCAAGTACAGCTTGTGCTCGCGGGCGTAGTTCACAACTTCGGTCGCCTCAGCAGCGTTGATAGTGAAAGGCTTTTCACAGATCACCGCTTTGCCGTGTTGCAGGCACAACAGAATATTGTCCTTGTGCATGGGATGCGGCGTCGCCACATATATCGCATCGACGTCTGGATCATTCGCCAGCGCCTCATACGACGCATGCCGACGCGAAATATGGTATTTGTCCCCAAACGCATCTGCATTCGCCTGTGTGCGCGACCCAACGGCAACTAGCTCCGCGTCCGGCAGGACGCTCAAACCAGTCACGAACTCATTTGCAATTCTCCCTGCGCCCAGAATACCCCAGCGTATCTTGTTCATTAAGTCCTATCCTTTTTAGTAGTTTTACCTATCAGGTTTTACGGTTCCAACGGCAACGTCACGCACGCGCCACGCGCCATACTGCGGGCGACGGCTTCGGTGAACTCCATATACTTCACGCCGTCCTCAAAAGTCGTGTGTGTGATAA
>CAIXPS010000328.1 GCA_903921365.1 uncultured bacterium
CGCTTCGCGGGTTAAGAACATGATAACCCGCGAAGCGGGTTTTTCTGGAGACCAGCCGCGCAGCGGGTTTCCAACCGATCGCGGCTGCTTACCAGGCATAGGCTTCTGGCGCCGCCCCACCGGGGCCGGGCCATATCTCATCGAGTTGCTTAAGCGTCTCGGCTGAGAGTTTAATCTCAAGCGCGCGGAGACTGCCGGTAAATTGCTCGATAGTGCGCGGGCCAATGATCGGCGCCGTCACGACAGGATTGTTCAGTAGCCAGGCCAATCCAACGTCTGCCGGGCCCTCACCGAGTGTCTTGCACAAGTCCTCGTATTTCTCGAGCTTTGAGCGGTTTTTATCGATAGCCTTCTGCATTTGCTCACTTGCCCGCCGACCCGCTGAGGCTTTCTGAAGTGCGCCGCCGAGTAAGCCGCCCGCAAGCGGGCTCCATGGGATCAACCCAAGCCCAAGCGCCTGGCACGCGGGGATCACTTCCAGTTCGATCGTGCGCGCATTCAGGTTATAAAGGCTTTGCTCAGAAACCAGGCCGAGGAAGCTGCGCTGTTTGGCGATATAGTTTGCCTGGGTGATGTGCCAGCCCGCGAAGTTGCTGCTGCCCACATACAGGATCTTGCCCTGTTGCACCAGTTGCTCCATCGCTTGCCATATCTCTTCCCAGGGGGTTGCGCGATCGATGTGATGCATCTGATACAGGTCGATGGTGTCGGTCTTCAGACGGCGCAAGCTGCTCTCAACGGACTGCTTGATATGCAGTGCGGATAGCCCACGGCCATTTGGCCATTCGACCATCTTGTTATAGACCTTGGTTGCCAGCACGACCTTTTCACGCCGACCGCCGCCCTGGGCAAACCAGCGGCCAATAATCTGTTCCGTAATCCCTTCGCCAAACTTCCAGCCATAGACATCAGCGGTGTCGAAGAAGTTAATCCCCAACTCCAGCGCTTTGTCCATGATCGCGTAGCTATCCGGTTCTGTGGTCTGCGGGCCGAAGTTCATCGTGCCGAGGCACAAACGGCTTACGCTCAATCCGGTTCTTCCTAATTGTGTGTATTGCATAGTTAAATCTCTCCGCTATTACTATTCCTTGCCGAAATAAAACAGCCGCCGGCAAACTCTTTTGCCGGCGGCTGTTCGTGACCGATGCTTTAGAGTTTCGCACCGATAAAGGTCGCCAGATCGGACACGCGGCAGGAATAGCCCCACTCGTTGTCATACCAGGCAATTACTTTCACCATGTTGGTTCCAATGCTCATCGTGGACTGTGCGTCGATGATGGATGAGCGCGGGTCGCCACGGAAGTCAGAGCTGACCAGCGGCTCCTCGGTGTAACCGAGAATGTCCTTCAGAGCCCCTTCGCTGGCGGCCTTGAATGCGGCGTTAAGCACCTTCGCGTCTACCGGCTTCGTTGTTGTGCACACGAAGTCAACGACAGACACTGTCACGGTGGGGACGCGGAGTGAGAAGCCGTCGAACTTGCCTTTCAGTTCGGGGATGACCAGAGCCACAGCCTTAGCGGCGCCGGTGGTCGTCGGGATGATGTTCGCGCCGGCGGTGCGGGCGCGGCGGAGATCCTTGTGGATCACATCCAGAATGCGCTGGTCGTTGGTGTAAGAGTGCACGGTGGTCATAAGCGCGTGTTCGATGCCGAACAGATCATTGACCACTTTCGCTGCGGGCGCCAGACAGTTGGTCGTGCAGCTTGCGTTGGAGATGATGTTGTGCTTGGCCGGATCGTACTTGCCCTCATTGACGCCGAGCACGATTGTGATGTCTTCACCCTTCGCCGGAGCGCTGATGATGACCTTCTTGACCGAGCCGTTCAAGTGCGCCTTGGCCTTGTCGGCATCGGTGAACACGCCTGTCGATTCGACAACGATGTCGACGCCCAGGGAGCTCCATGGAATTTTCGCCGGATCTTTTTCGGCGAACACCTTGATCTTGCTTCCGTTGACGACCAGGTCGCCGCCGTCAACTGTCACTGTCCCGTTGAAGCGACCGTAGGTCGAGTCATACTTGAACAGATGAGCATTGCTGTTGGCGTCGGTCAAGTCGTTGATGGCAACGACTTCGAGCACATCCGCGTGCCGCTCAATCATTGCCTTGAGTACCTGTCGCCCGATGCGACCAAATCCGTTAATTCCTATCTTCGTCTTAGCCATTTCTTAACTCCTATGATTTTGTGTATATACGAACAATCGATTGATACGATTGTGCTATGCGCAATACCTTGATTTTAGACCAAATTTGTAGAGTGGTGCTCGTCGTCTGCAATCGCATACAGCGACGCGCACTCAGCGAGACATTGGTCACGCAATCCTCTATTGGAGACACGACGCAACTGGTGAGATCAACGAGTTTGAATCAGACCCATCACGGCTGCCGCCAGTTTCTGTGGATCGTGCCTCCAGGGATGTTCGTTGTCAGTCACGTCTGCCAGCACCACCCGGGTGACGCTGTTGGGCAGCACTGTTTCCGGGTTCACCATATCGACGCCTGTGGGCGGACGGAAGTCGGGGCTGAGGTGGTTGTTTGCGATCACGAGATCCACAATGCCGCGTCCGATATGCGCCTCGAGCGCCTTGACGTGATCACTCAAGGTAAATTTGTCGGTTTCACCGCGCTCCGTGGCAACGTTGGCTACATAAACCCGTTGAGCGCTGGTCTGTCGCAATGCCTGCATGATCCCCGGCACAAGCAGGTTCGGCATCACGCTGGTAAACAGGCTGCCAGGCCCCATGACGACGAGGTCGGCATCAAGGATCGCCTTGACTGCATCAGGAAATGCCGGTGGATCATTCGGCTCCAGCCATACACGTTCGATAGGATATCCTGTTTTCCCGATAGAGGATTCGCCGCGCACCGATGTGTGACTCGCTTCGGCGCCTGCCTCCATGTCGGCGCGCTTCAGCTCAACCAGTTCGGCGCACAGTGTGACATCCTGCAGCGTGCTGGGGACGATTCTGCCTTTGATGGCCATCACCTTGCCCGATTCAACCACTGCGCGTTCAAAACTGCCTGTCAGCTCAGCCAGCGCGGCGATAAAGAGATTGCCAAATGAGTGACCGCTGAGGCCGACACCACTGCCGAACCGATATTGGAATAGCTGCGTGACCAGGGATTCATCATCAGCCAGTGCTGCGATGCACATGCGGAAGTCGCCAGGCGGCAGCACCCCCAGTTCGCGACGCAGCCGGCCGCTGCTGCCGCCATCATCCGCCACCGTCACAATCGCAGTGATGTTCGTGGTGTAGTTTTTCAGGCCGCGCAGGAGCGCCGACAGCCCATGGCCGCCGCCTATGGCGACGATTCTGGGCTTCGTGACCGCGATGCGCTGTTCCCACAGGACGTCGCGAATTGGCTTGCTATCCGACCCGCGCACCGATTTGAGAATCGACTTGTTGAACAAGTAGAACCCCAGAATAAATGCAGCGATGCCAGTGCCTCCAACCAGTAAGGCGCGCACCCATCGATCAAGAAACTGGAGCGTCAGATAATAGAATACATCGGGCACTTCAACAATGCGATAGAGTTGCACTTGGACATAGCCGATGCCAAGGCCTATGAGCGTCATCCCGAAAATCATCAGGAGCAGCCAGCGTTTTACCCCCAACCCCGGGGCCAACCAGCGCAAAAATTGTCTGTCGATAGTGAACTTGTCTTTTTTCATTACAGTCTCCCCCCGTATCCGTCCGTGTGGCCGTATTCAACGCCGCAGCCACAGGCGCTAATAACCAGTTGCAGCGAATAGGATTTTCAGTAGTTTCTGTCTTTCTACCGGCGACATTGGCTCCGGTTTGGAGTAGTCGACGATGAAACCCGAGCGCAGATCGACGCCAAGATAGCGACCATCGTAAAACGCATGTCGGTCAACAAACATCTGATGTGTGCCCGCGCCCTCCTGATCTCCAAAAAACAGGTTGCCAACGCCATAATGGATGAATCCGCCTGCAGCCACGTCGAATCCCTGCACCCAGTGTCCCTGGCTGCCGTTGACGACCACAGCGCCGGCGTCGCGCAAGGCATTGAAATCGCGCGCCTGTTGCGGGTTGGGTTCATACTGATAGAACTCCTCGTATTGTATCGTTGCGATGACCATGTACCCCTGTTTGACCAGCAGTTGAATTGTCGGCGTGATCAGGTTGAGTGAATGAGCATCGGGCGCGCCGCACAATGCTGAGCCGGCAAGCTCGTTAGTCGGGGTAGCCCAGTCTGCGCCAAACCAGTTGCAGCCGACAAAAGCCAGCCTGTTGCTGGCGACAGTCATCGTGAGCGGCCTGATACTCTCAGAATAGGTGCGCCCACCGGCGAAGACATTCCAGCCGAGTGATTCATATAACCCGATTGTCGACGAAAGATACTCGGTCCCTTTGTCCCAGAGGTGGTTCCCGCTCAACTCAACGACGTTGACGCCCATATACTTGAGCAACTCGATGTACTTCGGGTTGGAACACATACTGACGCCATCGTTGAAGGTTGGGGCAGGGCAGTTGTCCCAAAATGACACTTCATTGCTGACGTGGCGTATGTCGGCCGTGAGCATCCAGTCGCGGATCGCCTCGCCCGGGTAAGTGATGCCTTTGCGCTCCATCTGAACCGCTGTCCCGCGCACCAGGGCTGTCGTGCCCGTCATGGCAACAATAGCAAGTCTGGAGACATCGCGATTATTGCTTGACGGCAGTCGTGAAACGAACGGCGTCAATGCCTGATCGGTGATATGCGCGCTGACTATTAATGTGAGCGGGTAGCGCGTTGCGTCCATCTGCTTCTCGAACAGGTTCAGCCCATTGACCTGGATGAGTTTCAGGCGCGGTTCAAGCTGGTCAAACCGCAGGATGGCAAACGAAGCGGGTCGGGCCGCCCAGACGCGCTCCACCAGTTCGGCGGGCGCCACGAGCGTTATTGGCGCTTTGGGATCGGGCGCACCCAGGATGAGTTCCAGCCCTGCGCGTGTGTCGGCATCCACGAATAAAGTGGGCGCCGAACCGTCATTCGTCAGCAGCTTTAAGGCGCCGGCGTCGCCGCGCCAGAACGATGTCAAGGCCTCCAGCGTGATCGAATCTGCGAGGGTCGGGAAGGGGACAGCGACTGCGTAGGTGCGGGTAATGAGCGGGAAATCGAGACCCGCACCTGAACCAGTGGATATGCCGACGCGGATGGCAGCATTTGGGCTTTCCTGGAGTGTTAACGGCTGAATTGCGTTCTGTGCGATTACCGACTTCTTGAACCCCGCTTGAAGATCGCCAGGCAGCCGCGAATCGATCCACACGGTTATTGCAGGCACTGGCGTCGGTGAAGGCGCCGGCGCGGGCGTGGGCGTGGGCGGCATCGCGGTGTTGGCAGGCGGCGGCGCCTTGGGCGCTGTTGACGGTGTGGCAGCGACAACTGGCGCAACGGTGCTGGCGCCCGGCGTCGCCGATGCCGTTGACTTACATCCTGCAACTGCAAGCAGGCTCAGGATGAGCAGGCTCAATGGGAGCAGGCCTGCGTTGAATGTCACGGAAATTTTGAGTTGTTTCAAAATGGCAATCCAATGTGTGTTTGATCTATCCTGAAATTCTAGCCTGTTATAAACTATAGGTGGATGGATTCTAAATATGAGGTATCACTGATGAACGGCTCACTTCAACACCGAGATGAAAAAAGGACGGCGAGTCTGGCGCCTGTTGTGGGCGCGACAAGCCTGCTTGCACTGGTTGGAATCGCATTGGCGACTGCCGCCTATATTCGTCGCTATGTCTTGCATGACTTGCCAATGACCGCGGCGCTCAGCGGCGAACTGCGTGATAGCTATGGCATAGCGGGCAGGCTGGCATACTACACTGATGGGCCAGCAAAACGTCCTCCCGCCGGCGTGGGTGGACATTCACAACCCCCGTTGTTGTTTATCCATAGCATCAACGCTGCGCCGTCGAGTTATGAGATGAAGCCGCTCTATGAGCATTACGCCCATGAGCGCGCCGTCTATTCACTCGACTTGCCCGGATTCGGCTTCAGCGAGCGCGCGGATCGCGAGTACTCACCGCAGCTATTTCGTGACGCCATCAACGACTTTATCGCCAGAGAGTTAAAGGGTGGGCCGGTCGATGCTGTTACGATGTCCTTGAGTAGTGAGTTTGTTGCATTGGCTGCGCAGGCAAAACCAGAGCACTTTCGCGCGCTAACGCTTATCTCGCCCACCGGCATGAGCTACTCTGATCCTCAGGTAAAGCCGAATCCGGCGTTGTTGCGTTTCTTCCTGAATCCAGCATGGAGTCGCGGTCTTTTCGATGTTGTGACATCGCGCCCAAGCATCCGGTTTTTCACCGGCCTGTCGCAATCCGGTGGATACAATCGCGCGTTCTCAAACTACGCATATATCACCAGCCATCAGCCAAACGCTCAGTACGCCCCCTATTACTTTGTGGCGGGGATGCTCTTTACGCGGCGCATCTTCAATGTTTACGCCGCGTTAAAACAACCCGTTCTGGTTGC
The DNA here is from genome assembly GCA_903921365.1 of uncultured bacterium. Lineage (GTDB taxonomy): Bacteria > Chloroflexota > Anaerolineae > J036 > Brachytrichaceae > CAIXPS01. The sequence continues at coordinate 6,476 of CAIXPS010000328.1, forward strand.
ATACGGCCAAACTGCCACCACCCGGTTGCAGCGGTTGGGTGAACTGTCGCAAAAGCCAAACTGGCGTATGGCCGAGTTTGCAAACAGCCGTGACCTGGTGCAGTTTGACGACACAAAAGGGTTGATTCGGGAGATCGACAAACTACTCGCTCACCCGGAATAACAGGAATACCCGAAGGGGCGCTGGATTGGATGGTTGCTTCCGCACCCCTTGCCCCTCACAACAATTGTTCCTGTTCAGGTTGATCGGCTTTGCCGGAACGCGCCAACACAACCATTTCCGGCCAGCTTTGCACTAGGCCGTTGTACGATAGCGCTTCTGCGGGGCGTTTCTTGCGCTCGCACAGCGCGTACAACCGGTAACATAATTCGCGGGCGATTTCGGTTTCAGCGCCGAGTTGCGCCAGCATCGCGGCAGCTTTACTCTCGCCACCGCTTTCCAGAATGCGGATCAAGTGATGCACGATTTCCCACGTGGTCAGGCGATTGTCGGTCGCCGGATTCCAGTCGGGCGGCAGCTGGTCGGGGCGCAACAGCCGCACTTTGCCGCGCCCGGATGTCAGGATGCCGGCCGTAAGCATGCCGTTCACGCTGGTGTTTTTTGCCCTGGACAGTGTTTCAGCCACGCCGAATTCGCCCTCGTCGAAACCATATTGATCAAACCACGCCAGCGCCCAGCGGCTATCGGCATCAAAGTCGCCTTCCTGCTCGGACAGCACTTCGCCCAGAATCTCGTTGATCAGCGCCAGCGCCTCGCGCACCAGCATGGACTTGCCGGTGGAGTCGATCACTTTGGCGTAACGGGTAAAGATCGCCATGCCGGGGCCGATAGCGGCCTGCGCCAGATCCACCGGCGCAATATTGCCGCGTTGCAGGTGAGTCAGCGCGATGGGCAATTCGGCCTTCAGGGCGCTCATGAACTCGCGGCGAGTGGCGGCGGGCGCGTCGATGGGCCGTTTGCGGCAGACGAGGACGATGCTGGAGGCGAGAGCGTTCGTGCCAATGCTGATCGTTCGAGATCCGCGCTCTGTCCGCATTGGCCATGTGCCAGTGACAGCGAGACCGGCGCGGATCACCGCATCAAGGAAGGTCTCCCATCCTGTGCTGGATGTGCCGTCATCGCCGTCGTTTTCGGATTGCTTGAAAGCGTAGTAAATCGTGACAGGGAAAGCTGGGTGCACCTGTTCCGCCAGGCGGTGCATTGCTTGGGTCATGCCATCAAGAAAGAACGTCTCCGCCTTTTCCTTGCTGCCATGACGATAGGGCGTCGCGACCAGTTCCTCGGCCTTTGGCACCGCCAGCGTGACGAACAGGTCAGGAAATATAGGTCGCAGCGAACGCCGCAGCCAAACGTAGAAGAAGTCAGATAAGTCGGCGTAACCGATGTTGTCGTAGTACGGTGGATCAGTTGATACCGTCTTTCCTTCTGAAATTGTCTGTGTTGAAGCATCTTGCTGTCGCGCATAGCCGCACGTGATTACTACGCTGTTTTGAAGGGTTTTGCCAATACCCTCAATAGAAACCATAATATCGCCCGCCGCGTTAGCGAACGGATTTACCTCGGCATAATCCCACACCATTGGAAGGGCTTGCCGGGCGAACGTACTCTTCGCCTGATCACGTGTTGGACTCCATACGACTAGAGATGAGTTGTAGTCAGCGCACTTGTCCACTGATAAACCACAATAAGTACAAACAGCATCGGCATAGGCGGTAGCACCAGTGCCATCCTCAGAGAGCGCCCTCAAATCATCGGGCAAACCTGCGGCCAACGCGTCACATTTCACACGTTCGCGCGATTCCTGAACCAGGTCGGAGAGGGTCGTCAGGATTAGGAGTTGGCGAGGTGTGAAAATCTCATGCCAATGCGTAATGCCGTAGCCACGTCCACTGACAAGGTTACTTGTTTCTTGGTTCATTTCCTGTTCAGGGCGCCATGCCGGCCTGGCGCCTCGGGCTACTGCATCCTGTTCCGGTGTCGGTGACAAATAGATTCTGCCACGATCTCCCTCCGCGACGATCGCCATTAATCGCTCGCCGCCACGCTTTGCTTGAAATTCGCCACGGACGTAATCGTGCGGCATTGGTGTGTTTGACATCAAGCAACGGAAGTTTGCCCCACGCGCGAGTTTAGTGCCATTCTTTGCTGCTTCTGCGTCTTTGGGCTTGCCCACCTTCACGGTGAAGCGATAGCCTCCCTCTCCCCCCGCCAAGCCGCCTCTCCCAGAGGGAGAGGGGAGCATGACCGGCTCGACGTAGGCTTCCTTTCCCGCCTTGGTGGAGAGCATAAAAGTAGATGCCAGCGGCACGTCGATATGCCCAAACGCCGGGTTAGGGCTTTTCACCGTGCGCGCCCACAGCCAGGCAATCACGGTCAACTTCTGCCCCACGTACTTCTTCAGGTCAGGCCGCTCCTGCGCCATCTCTGCCGTGATCTCGATCTTGGGATACAGATGCCCGATGCGCTTCTCGGCCTCATCGCGCATCCACTGGCCGTAATACCGCACGTCCTCTGCCAGCCCCTGCGCCCCGCGCCAGACAGAACTTTGGCCAGGACCATCGGAATGGACAGGAATAACAGGAGAAACAGGAAGGACAAGAGAGTCCGGAGAGACAGGATTTACAGGAGTAACAGGAACGGAAAGACTGTCTAGACCTTCTTTCTCTAAATCCTGTGAATCCTGTCCTCCGCTCCGGACATCCTGTAAATCCTGTGAATCCTGTCCTCCGCTCCGAACATCCTGTAGTTCCTGTGAATCCTGTCCTCCCCTCCGATGCTGTTCTTCCTGTTCTTCCTGTCTAAATTCTGCGTCTTTTCCAAACATCTGCCGGCGTGCTTCAGGGTTGACCGGTGGTTTCCCGGCAAACTTGGGCGGAATCTCGATCATGGCCTTGTTGATCAACACCGCCACAGGGTTGAGGTCACTGGCATACGCTTCCAGCCCCAGGCGCTGCGCTTCCAATGGCAACGCGCCGCCGCCGGCAAAGGGATCGTGAAAGGCAGGCAGCTTATACCGATCAAACAGTTCCTTCGCTTGCGGGTGATCGGCATTGGCCGCGCACGTATAGCGCCAGCTTCGCCAGATTTCATCGCGCGCGGATTGCAACACCTTTTCGTTGGTCGTGTTTTCCCACTTCACCAACTCGCGCATGATGTCGAACAACCTTTCGCGTTCGATATCAGCGATGCACTCCTCCAGCGACGGTTCAAGCCCAGGCGCAGGCACATTGGGCGAGGAATCGCCAGTGTTGCCGGCCTGTATCGCCTCATCATACGCCGCCGAGCGCTTCTCCCACGCCTCGCGCCGCTTCACCAGTTCACGATTGGCCGCGCGTTTCTTGGCCGGGTCGCTCAGCAGCGCATCCGTGTGTTCGGACGGATCATCCAACATCTGGGCGAAGATCACCGCCCGCGCCGCAGCCAGCGGACGTCTCGCCCACCACAGATGCAACGTGCTGGGGTGGCCGTGGCGGATGGACTTCTCGCGCGCGCTAGCCACGTTAATGGCTTCCAGCGGCAGCGCAACTTCGATGAGTTTCCTGGGCAATTTTGTCATGATGGGTGTCCCTTCACTATGACCGAGATGCCGCCGTAGTCAAGGGCGAAAAGACGCGGCATCGGTCTGAGGGCTACATTATAGACAGATGGCGAGGCGATGCGGCCATTCCAGGCGCCTTGCGTAATGAAGTCATGACGACATTCTCTAACCCGACGAGCGCCGTGTTGACGAGCAGCAGGGATAAGACGAACCACCTCGATCGCCTCGGCAGACAACATACCCGCGATTGGAAATCGCGGCTGACACCCTTCAGAAACGCGCTGAAAGCGCGATAAGAATGTGACTCCCTCATAACCGGCTTTCAGCCGGTTTGTCCTGGCGCCAGACGCCGATTTCCAATCGGTGGCCCCCATTGCGCACCGAAGGTTGGATTTAGCGTAACTGTTGCGCAACCACGGGGCAAATCGCCTTTGTGGCGCAAAAGAGTCATGGGGGCACTTTGCCCCCACGACAGCAGCATCCCATATTGGGTAACGTAATTCGCGTCGGTGATTGTAGTCCTGGCTGGGACAGTTACGTCAGGCGAACAACCCCGCGACAAATTTCAGTTTCTCTACCGCCTGGTAGGTTCCGCCGCCCTCATGGTGGTTGTACCGATAGACACGGATATCTTTCGTCCCGCCATAGTGGTTGTAAGCCGCAAAAACCGTGGATGGCGGACAGATTTCGTCCATGAGCGCAACTGAGAATAGTGCGCTCGCCCCGGCTCGCGCCGAGAAATTAACGCCGTCAAAGTATGACAAGGTTTTGAACACGGTATCGACCTTGTCGCGATGCGTCTGGCAGAACTTGGAAATCTCCTGATAGGGGTGACCATCGGTGATTTCAGTCGCGCGGCGGTAATGACACAGGAATGGCACATCTGGCAGGGCCGCGACGACATCAGGCGCCAGTCCAGCCGCGGCAAGCGTTATCCCGCCGCCCTGACTGCCGCCTGTGACGACGATGCGGGATGCGTCCACGGCCGCATGCGATTGGGCGGTCTCAATCGCTCGGACTGCGTCAGTGAATACACGCCTGTAGTAATACGTCTGGGCGCTGAGGATGCCGCGCGTCATGAAACCCGGAAATTGGGGACTGGATCCCTGTGGCTCATAGTCCGTTGTTTCGCCAGGCGACCACGCGCTGCCCTGACCGCGCGTATCCATCACAAGATGCGCATATCCAGCGCTGGGCCAGAGTAACCAGTCGGTGGGGAAGCTGCGGCCACCGCCGTAACCGATGTACTCCACAATGCATGGAAGCGGCCCTTCGCGATGGCGCGGCATTTGCAGCCAACCCTTCACGGGTTGTCCGCCATAACCGTTGAAAGTGACGTCAAAAGAGTCTAACTGACGGAGGTTGTAGTCGACTGACTCAAAAGTGGCGTTGAGGGGATAGCTGCGCGCTTCTGCCAGGGTTGACTGCCAGAAAGCGTCGAAGTCAGCGGGTTCATCGCGCTCCGGTTTATAGGCCTTCAGTTGATCGAGAGACAGATCGAAAAATGCCATATTGCTCCTTCCAGAAAAGGGATATCCATCAAGACCATAACATACCGCGATAGATCCCGGGCGAGGAGTCTTCTATCACGGTTGCGCCAACGGCCTTCTCGTAAAATGCGGTGGGGCCGGCAGCGCCGATGATTGCATAGCCATACCCCTGGGCGCACATCGCGTCGAGGCATGCCAGCAGCAGCGCCTTGCCGATGCCGCGACCTCGCTCGGATTCAGCAACGCCGGTGGGGCCGAAGAAGTTTTTGCAGGTGGCATCGCAGCATGCGAATCCGAGGATGTGCTTATCGTGTGTGGCGATGTAGCATGAGACAGGGTGATTGGTAAAGGCGACTTCGGTTTCACTCGCCCACAATTCTCCGAAAGTCTGTCGCACCCAGCTCACGACGAGATGTTTTTCAGGCGCGATTGCGCGGCGGATATCGACGGATTGCTGTGCCAGTTTGTCGCGGAGATCGGCCCAGTTCGGTAGTGCGTATAGTTTGACGAGCATGTCGGGCATGCGGCGCCTCCTGTGGTGTTAGTGGCTGTCAGAATGGCGCGCGCATTGCTGTTGCTCGCGCCATTCTGTGACTGTGTGCTGGATTAATCCTGTTGGGGTTCTGATCCTGTTGCGAGCGGCACGTAGGCTTCTGCGATGTACTGTCGCAGCATGCGACGCGTGCTGAATCTCGGAACGATGGATGCGATCGAGTCTTTCATCAGCGTCAGCCAGCGGTGCGGGAGATTGTCGAAAGCGATGTCGTAGTACAGCGGAACAATTTCGTTTTCGAGCGTCGAATACAGGGATTCGGCGTCGGCGCGATCCTGTTGCTCCGAGTCTTCAATCTCCGTGTCAGAGCCTATCGCCCAGCCATTCTTGCCGTTGTATGCCTCGCACCACCAGCCATCCAGGATGCTGAAATTCAACGCGCCGTTCAACGCGGCCTTCATGCCACTGGTGCCGCTGGCCTCGTAAGGTCGGCGCGGTGTGTTTAACCACACATCCACACCATGAACCAGATAGCGCGCCACGTTCATGTCGTAGTCTTCGATGAACACCAATCGCCCTGCGCTATCGGCGTTCTTAATGACGCGGTACAGCTCCTGAATCAGCAGCTTGCCGGGCTCATCATTGGGATGCGCCTTGCCGGCATAAAGGATCTGAACGGGTCGCCCCGGGTTATTGATGATTTTGAACAGGCGCTCGACATCGCGCAGGATCAATGTGGCGCGCTTATACGTTGGGAAACGTCGCGCAAACCCGATCGTCAGGACATTCGGGTCAATCAGGACGCCGCTGGCAACGGTCTGCACAGGATGCTGGTTATGGGTGGTCCATTTGGCGCGCGCCCGGTCGCGCATGAATTCGGCCAGACGCCGTTTGTCATGTTTGTGCGCTTCCCAGAGTTTATCATCGGGGACGTCATAGAGAGGCGCCCAGGTGGCGGGATCATCGCTGCGACTGGTCCAGCCAATGCCCAGGTAAGTGTCGTACAGTCCGCGCATGCGGCTTGACACCCACGAGCGGGAATGGATGCCGTTGGTGATGTGGCTGATCGGAACTTCCTTGCCAGGGTACATCCATGCCCACATCTTGCGGGCGACCTGGCCGTGTAGTTCGCTGACCGCATTGCATTTCTCTGCCATGCGCAACGCGAGCACCGTCATCCCGAAACTGCCTTCGTGATCCGCCAGCGCCATGAACTGCTCGCGCGTCAGGCCTAACTCGTTCCAGAATCCGTTCAACTGGCGCTCAATCTGCCATACCGCAAACCGGTCATTGCCTGCCGGCACGGGGGTGTGCGTGGTGAAAACAGTGGTGGCGCGAACGCGCTTTTGGGCTTCCTCGAAAGTCAACCCTTCATCCTTAATGAACTCGCGGGCGCGTTCGAGCGTGCCGAATGCCGGGTGACCTTCATTCATGTGGAAGATCTTCGGGTTTATTTTCATGGCGCGCAGCACGCGCACGCCGCCGATGCCCATCACGATCTCCTGTGAGATGCGTATGTCCGGGTCCGGGCTGTAGAGGCGATACGTGAGTTGGCGATCCGACGCTGAGTTAGCCGGCACGTCCGTGTTAAGCAGGAACAAAGGGATACGCCCAACCTGCACTTTCCACACCTGCACCGAGATCGTTCGGCTGGGGATATCTATGGGGAACACAAGCGGCGTATTATCTTCAGCCATCACGCGCGTGATAGGCATCTGCGCGAAGTCGAGCGCGTCATAGTCCGCTTCCTGCCAGCCATCTTCGGTAATGCGTTGTCTGAAATAGCCTTGCAGATACAGGAAGCCAACGCCAACCATCGGCAAGCCCAGATCGCTGGATGATTTCAAGTGGTCGCCGGCAAGCACGCCGAGACCGCCTGCGTACATGGGCAGCGATTCGTGCAATCCGAACTCAAAAGAAAAATAGGCAATGGGCGCGTCCCAGTCGCCATAGGTCCGCGCGAACCATGGTTTGACGCCATTCTGCGCCGGCGCCATGTAGCGGTCTAAATCGTCCATGACGCGGTCATACATCGCCACGAACTGTGAATCCTGATATTTTGCGGTCAGGGTCTGGCGTGAAACCTGACGCAGTAGTTTTACCGGGTTATGGTAGACCGCCTCCCACAGCACTGGGTCGATGCGTTGCCACAGCTTTGGCGCTTCGGCATGCCATGTCCACCACAGGTTATAGGCTAACTCACCCAGGCGCGCAATTCGCTTAGGGAGTGACGCAACAAGTTGTTCTACTTCCGATTCAGACACATGTCCTCCTTAAGGACGACCGGACAATCACGTCAGGCGGTTCTTTAGAGTCTGGAACCATCTCCTGGCGACCCCGGTCATGATGCTTTACACGTGCCTAATGTTAACTCACTCCTCGACCGAAGGACGCCTGTGCAACTGCTGCTGGCGTTGTTTCATGGGTGTACGATAATTCATCCCGCCTGGCAGACGGAATAGCATTTTATTCCATGTGTCTTGCATCAATCATCACTAATATGGCGATTCCAGAACATCTCGAAGCGACTGTAAAAAACCTTCCGACTGAGCCCGGTTGTTACCTGTATTACAACGACCGCAACGAGGTCATTTACGTCGGTAAAGCGGTTAACCTGCGTAATCGCGTGCGATCGTACTTCAATCCGGCAACGTGGCTGCTGTCGCCAAAAACAGGCCGGCTGGTGCGAGATATCGCGCGGATTGAATTTGTAGTGCGAGGGAGTGAACTTGAGGCGCTGATCCAGGAAGCGGAACTCATCAAGCAGCACAAGCCGCGCTACAACATCAGGCTGAAGGACGACAAGCGTTATCCCTATCTGAAAGTGACGTGGCAGGATGATTTTCCAACGGTTGTTGTCACGCGTCGCATGGAGCGCGATGGCGCGCGCTATTACGGCCCATACAGTGATACGAAGGCAGTCTATGCCACGCGTGACACGCTCCGGAGGATGTTCCCGTTTCTGGATTGCGACCGGGTGATATCCGGCCATGATAGCCGGGCGTGCATGTACTACGACATCAAGTTGTGCTCGGGGCCATGCATCGGGGCGATCCAGCGCGCCGAGTATCGCGCCAACACTCAGCGGTTGTGCGATTTTCTTGAAGGGAAAACCGGCCAGGTGATCATCGATCTCGAAGCCCGGATGGAGCGGGCTGCCACAAATCTTCAGTTTGAGCGAGCGGCTCAGTATCGGGATCAGTTGCGCGCAGTCCAGCATGTGGTTGAGCGCCAGCGCATTGTGAGCAACACAACCACTGATCAGGATGTCATCGCATTCGCCCGTGACGAAGGAGACACCTGTGTGGAAGTGTTGTTCATCCGCGGCGGTAAGCTGCTTGGACAGGAGTATTTCGTCCTTGACGGCGCAGAAGGCGCCAATGAACAGGAAGTGCTGAATTCCTTCCTGCAACAGTTCTATGGCGAAGCGGCGTACATCCCACCGGAGGTGCTGCTCCCCGCGCAGATCGAAGAAGCGCACATCCTCGAAAACTGGCTGAAACACAAGCGCGGCACAGCCGTGAAGTTGCGCAGCCCGGGTGAAAAGGCGGATGAAGACCTCGTGGCGCTTGCCGCGCAGAATGCCGGCGTCACGCTTACATCGCTCAAGGCGCAGTGGCAGGAGGATACGCATCGCCAGGAGACGACGCTGCGCGAACTGCAGAACGGGCTGGGCTTGCCGCGCCTGCCAGTGCGCATCGAGTGTTTTGACATTAGCAACACACAAGGCGTCGCCATGATTGGCAGCATGGTTGTCTTTGTGCACGGTGTGCCGAGCAAGGCTGATTACCGCCGTTTTAACATCCGCGACATTGAGGGGCCAAACGACTTCGAATCGATGCGGCAGTCGTTGCGCAGGCGTTTTCAGCGTTGGAAGGATGTCGCCCGCGGCGGTCGCGATTTGGCTGATGTGATCAGCGCGGATGCGACTGTCCCGGTCCCAGAGCCGCAAAATGCGCCTAAGCCTGCGAAAAAACAGGCAAAACCGCTCAGCAAATCCAAATCAGAGAGTGATGCCAGGTGGGCGCTGCTGCCTGACTTGTTGCTGATCGACGGCGGGAAGGGACAGTTGCATGTTGCGATGGATGTCCTCAAAGAGTTTGACCTGTCGCACATTGTGCCTGTCGCATCACTGGCGAAACAGCAGGAAGAGATATTCCTGCCCGATAAAGCGGAGTCAATTCTTCTGCCGCGCCAGTCGCCGGCGTTTTATCTTGTGCAGAGGGTGCGCGATGAAGCCCACCGCTACGGGATAACCAGTCACCGTCGCCAGCGCGCCAAGATCGGTCTGGCTTCGCAACTCGACGCGATACCGGGCGTGGGGCCAAACCGCCGGCGCAAGTTGCTTACCAGGTTTGGCAGTTTGCAGGGCATCGCCCAGGCCAGTGTTGAGGAACTATCAGAAATCGTGCCGCGGACAGTTGCTGAATCGCTCAAAGAGAAACTCTAAATCCGGTGGATGCGGATGATCTCGGCCATAATGCTAACGGCGATTTCTTCCGGCGTCTCTGCGTTAATCTCGATTCCAATAGGGGCATGAATGCGCGCCAGATCCACATCGTCCACGCCGCGCTCTCGCAACGCCTTGGCGGCTGTCAGCCAGCGGCGTTGACTGCCGATAACGCCGATGTACGCAACTGGTGATCGCAGAAGCATGGGAAGTATCTCGACATCGATGGGGTAGCCGCGCGTCACCATCGCGACATAGGTTTGTGGCGTCAGCTTGATCTGATCGAGTGTTTGAGCGGTCGGGCCGCCCAGATATTCGTCGGCGCCGGGACACTCTTCCGGCGTGCACAGTCCGGGTCTATCGTCAGCCAGAAGGACGCGAAACCCCGACCATTTGGCAAGATGGGTTAATGCGCGACCCACGTGGCCTGCTCCGATGATAAGAACCGTTGGTGTTACCAGCAGCGGCTCGATAAATAGCTCCACCTCGCCTCCACACACGCCCGGGTCGCCGCTTTTGGGGTCGGCAAGTTGATACTGCACTAGCGTTGGCTTGCCGGATGCCAGCACCTGTTTAGCCAGCTCGCACACCCGGCTTTCCAGCGCGCCGCCGCCCACTGTTCCACCCAGGATGACGCCCTCTGCGGAGACCAGCATTTTAGCGCCGGGGTGACGAGGGACCGAGCCACTGGTGCGCACGATCGTGCATAAAGCACATGAAACATTGTGTTGCGTCAGTTCCGACGCAAGTTTAAGAACATCTGTCATGGCGCCATCGGGTTGTTCCTATTGAATGCGCGCGGCTTCCAGAACGGCGCGCCGGATGAGCACGCGCGCCATTTCCAGGCGATACTCGGCGCTGCCCAGCCAGTCTCCCCGCGGTGACAAACGAGAGATGGCGGCGTTGATCGCCTCATTGAGCGCCGCGTTTACCGGTTTTTTCTCCAGGGCAAACTCCAGCAAGTTCAAGCGGATCGGTGTTGGCGCCACACCGCCGATGGCAACACGCATGTTGCCCGCGATGCCGTCTTTGACCGCGCAACGGGCTGCAACGCACACAATCGGATAGTCACGCGGGGTTCGCGCGACGCGGTGGTAAACAGCAACGGTATCGGCGCTCGGAACCGGCATCTGTATCGCTGTGATTAACACTTTCTCAGCCAGAATGCGTTCGCGGTAGGACAGGAATGCGCTTAGTGACACCGTGCGCTCTTCAGCGGCTTTGATAACAAGTTCGGCGTCGCATGCAAGCAGGGCGGTGACGAGTGGCGAGCTTGAATCTGCCGTGACGATGGCCCCGCCGATGGTCGCCTGGTTGCGGATGTTCAGCGCCGCCATTGCATGCGCCGACGTGGCGATAACACTCAATCCCGGCGCGTCCTTCAGTTCATCGACGAGTGTTTGCAGTGTCACACTTGTGCCAATGCGCATTAATAGAGGGCTGCCTGTGCGAACGATCTTGTTCAGCCCCAGGTCGCTGATATCGATGACCGCTTCGATCTCATTCGGGCCGTCTGCGTTTAACCAGGCGCCGCCAGACAAGACTGCCGTCCGCGGGGAATTGCGCCGCAGCAGTTCAAGCGCCTCGTCGATTGTCGCAGGTTTGTGGTATTCCTTTAAGCGCATAGTTTGTTGCCTGTTAATCCTTTTCGCAAATCATAACGCCGATGCCGGTAGGCCCGATAATGCTGCCAATCGTCGCGCCACAGTGCTGTAATGGAATATCCCGCATCTTCGGGAAAGTGAACCGGAGCATGCCCAATAGATTGGCAGTCTTATCCGTCACCCGTGAGGATAACTGAAGAACAGCCATTTCTTCGGGTTGCTCGAACTCGGCGGCGAACTCGACAAGTTTCTCGAGCGCGCGATCAACCGACCGCACTTTTTCGATGGCGACGATCTGCCCTTCTTCAATCGTGAGAAATGGGATCACGCCCAGCATTTCACCCAGCATTGCCTGCGCCGGACGCAGACAACCGCTATGCGCCATGTATTGCAGGTCTTCTACGATAAAGGCGCCATAGACATGCTTGACGCTGCCGCGCGCATAGCGAACGATGTCGTCCATGGGCATGCCGCTTTGCGCCCGCTGCGCCACCTTCCGCACGAGAATATTCAGCCCCAATGCAACGCTTTGTGAATCCAGAATCGCGATGTTGCAGCGGCCGCGGAATTCCTCAGCGGCAATTCGCGCATTCTGAAGGGTGTCGCTCAAGTGGCTTGACACATGCAGCGAGACGATCTCCGATGTCTCCCGCAATAGACCGCGGTAAACATTGCTGAAATCTTCAACAGATGGCGGTTGAATCTGAGACCAGTGATTGGGTGGGGCGTTGATGATTCTCTCCGCAAGTTCATTATCCGTCAGATCAATCCCCTCGTGGTAAATCTGCCCGTCAAACGCCACTTTCTGCGCCAGCAAAGAGACATGGTTTTCGTGAGCCCAGCCTAATTCGATCTGGGATGCGCTGTCAGTGACCACGCGAACCCTCTGGCGGCGTTCACGGGCGCCATTCGATGCGGCGGAATGCGCAGGCGAATCACCGTTATGGGCGCCGGGTGTGTAAGCATGACCATGCATGCCGTTTTTATCTGGTACTGTATTCAACGTTCCTGATTTCCCTCTCTTACTCAATACCAATCACAAAGAAATAATGCGCCTGCCGGCCCTCATACAAATCCACCACTTGCGATGGATATCGCTCACGAACAAGTTGTGCGATTGTTTCAGCTTCCTGCTTGCTCATGTTGTTCCCATAGTACAAAGTGATGAGTTCGTGATCGTCGGCAGGAACAAGTTCAAGCAGTCTCATGACTGTGTCGGCAATCGTGTCTCCAGCCAGTGCGAGTTTGTCGTCGATGAGCCCGATTGTCTGCCCATTTCGCGCGCTGACGCCATTCACGGTGACGGTTCGCGTCGCAGTCGTGATCTCACCTGTCACAACCTGCTTGGCTGCCGCTTTCATCGCTTCAAGGTTGCCGGCCATATCCCGCTCGAAGTTGAACGCGATTGCGGCGGCGATGCCCTGGGGAATCGTGCGAGTCGGGACAACCTGGGCAGGGATTTCGCTGAGTTGCGCCGCCTGTTGCGCCGTCATGATGATATTTCCGTTGTTGGGCATCAGGATCACATTGCGCGCATTGGCTTGCTTGATGGCCTGCAACAGGTCGGCAACGCTTGGGTTCATGGTCTGCCCGCCTTCCACAATTGCGCGGGCCCCGACATCCTTGAATGCGCGAATGATCCCGTCGCCTGATGCTACGGCCACGATCGCGATCTCCACTTCGGGTAGTTTATGCGGCTGTTCTGTCTGCGCGACCTGGCCGGGTGTGAACCCCGCGGACTGCGCCTGCATGTCCTCCACAACCACATCGCGCAATGAACCGAGCTTCACCCCATAGCTGAGCGGCACGCCAGGGTCGGGCACATGCACGTGCACCTTGACCATCTCTTCATCGCCAAGGATGAGCGGACACTCTCCCATCGCAGTAATATCGGCGCGAATCTGGCCGACATCGAGCTTCTTACCTGTGGCGGCGTATACCAGGTATTGCACATCGTAGCCCCATTCGCCAGTCGGCATGGTTGTGACTGCCAGACGCGCCGGCGCTATTTCCTGGGCCAAACCAGCTTCGATCGGTTCACCGTTGACGAATCGGCGCATGCCGTCAAGAATAATATAAAGACCGTATCCGCCCGAATCGACAACGCCAGCCTCTTTTAGGATCTGGAGCAGGTTGGGGGTGCGCTGAACGGATTCGAAGGCCGCTTTGGTCGTGACATCCAGGAAATGACGCAGGTCATTCGATTGTGTAACGGCGATTTCTGCGGCATCGGCCACTTCCCTGGCGACAGTAAGCATCGTGCCTTCAACAGGGTTGTTGACGCCGGCGTAGGCAGTATTAGCAGCCTCGCGAAGCGCCGCCGCCAGATCATGCGCGTTGCAGGTTGCCCTGCCATCGATTGAGCGCGAGAATCCGCGCCAGATCTGCGAGAGGATGATACCGGAGTTCCCGCGCGAACCGCGTATGGCGCCCATCGAAATCGCTTTGATGACCGCCCCGACGTTCGCGTCGGCAATGTCTGCGCATGCCTCATACGCCGATCGCATCGTGTGCATCATGTTCGTGCCGGTGTCGCCATCCGGCACAGGATACACATTGTAGGAATTGACGATTGGCTCCTGTTGCCTGAGCCATAAATAGGCTGACTGCACCAACCGCTTGAACTTCGGCCCATCCAGCGTTAAGGTCTGGCGCAGAACCGGACTTTGACTGCGATCATTTGTTAACCCTTGTCCGGCAGCAGCGCCATGGGATATTTTTCCACTTATCATCTTGACAATCCGTGTATTGTAAGCGGTGAGCAGCTCACTTTTCTGAGCCATACCAGCAGTGGCTTTTGCAACCTTGCGCGCCGAGGTCGCAATAGAGTTGCGGAAGCGGGTAATGAGAGCCCCGGCTTTGATCTCATCGAATTGATGTAACGGTATCACAGTAGTTCACTTGACTGGGAGTTGCAGGAATTAAAGAGTTGTGATTCTCTCACAATTAATCTTCGTGGGTGATATGCAACCCGGAGACGTGGACATTTACCGCGTCAACGACATAACCAGTGCTGTGCTGGATATAGTAACCGACTTGGTGTTGCAGGCTGCCAATAACCGCGCTGATGCGCACCCCGTATTCAACGAGAACGTGAATCGAGACCGTGATCAGAACCTGATTGTCCGGCCCGGAATGGATCTTCACGTCTAATCCACGGTAGGTGTCGCGGCGCGTGGTGTCAAACCCGGTGTAACGCGATGCGATGCCCACAATTCCATAAGTGCTCAAGGCGGCGTCAAGTGCGAGGCTGAAAACCACCTGCGGCTTGATTTCGATTTTACCGGGGATGGCTACAGGCGCTATTGATGATATTGGTGATGTTGGTGAAGGGGTTTCTTCAGTATTCATTGCGGATAATATGGTAAACTACTGTCCGGTTAAAGATCGGGACATACATCTTAGATTGTTTTCCCAAATATACAAGAGGGCATTTCGAATGGCAAAGTGTTACTTCACAGGCAAGCATAAGCAGTTCGGCAATTCGCGCAGCCACGCATTGAATGCAAGCAAGCGCTCTTGGAAGCCGAATCTGCAGCGCCGCCGCATGATCGTTGATGGTCGGATGCAGACAATCATGGTGTCCGCCAAGGCTTTACGCACACTCGTCAAGGGTAGCTAATCCTCGGACAGCCGGGTTATTCCCTGAAATGGGAAACGTAGTCAAAAATGGCAAAGAAATCTTTGCCTTTTTTGGTTTTTCTCAGCGCGTCTCTGCTTTCAGTTGGCCGCAACCCGCGCTGATGTCGATACCCCTTCGCACTCGCAGGGTATTCGGAATCCATGCGCGGTCCAGGATTTCTCTGAACTGACTGATCCGAATGATCTGGGACGCCTTGCCGTAATAGCCACTGGTCGGGTTGAGCGGAATCAGGTTTACGTGCAGCATGTGGCGTTTCTCGACGCGTGGGTCGTACGTCTGACTAATCAGGGCTACCAGCGCATGCGCTTGCTCGATTGTGTCATTGACGCCATCAATCAACGCCCATTCAAAGCTGACGCGCCGGTTTGTGAGCACGATGTAGTCGTGGATGGCTTTGGCAAGTTCGCTGAGCGGATAGCGTTTGTTGAGCGGGACGAGCGAGGAGCGTAGTTCGTCTGTGGCTGCATGCAACGACACGGCCAGGTTCAGTTGCAAGCCTTCTTCAGCGAACTTGTGGATGCCTGGGATCACCCCGACTGTTGAGACGGTGATTTTGCGCGCGCCAATGCCAAAACCGCCCTTTTCGCGTGGCTCGATGAGCCGGCGGGCAGCTTCCATAACGGCGTTGTAGTTGGCGAACGGCTCTCCCATGCCCATAAACACCACGTTACTGAGACGGCTGACGCTGGCTTCATCTTTCGTGTCGCCTTTCTCGCCCTTGTCGACCTTGTCGCCCTTATCGATATCGGCAGGCGTATTTCCCTGCGCGAGCGCGCGAGCAACCCACATGACCTGCTCGATAATCTCGCCGGCCTTCAAGTTGCGCAGAAATCCCATCTGCCCGGTGGCGCAGAAGCTGCAATTCATCGCGCAGCCGGCCTGTGACGAGATGCACGCGGTGCGACGGATGCCCTCATACTCCATCAACACGGTTTCC
This sequence comes from uncultured bacterium, assembly GCA_903921365.1. Lineage (GTDB taxonomy): Bacteria > Chloroflexota > Anaerolineae > J036 > Brachytrichaceae > CAIXPS01. The sequence goes on from CAIXPS010000328.1 coordinate 22,632, forward strand.
ACTTCACTGCCGTCGGCGAGTCGCAACAGCCACTTGCGCGTCCATCCGTCCGTCGATGTCATCTCAGCCACGGAAGTAAAGCGACCGAGTGAGTAGCGCTCCTGCAGTTTGATGCGAAGCGACTTGCTCAAGTCGGTCATCCCGGCGATGCTGGAGACGTTGCGTTCGTACATCCAGCGCCAGATCTGCTGCGCGCGGAATGCGGGCTCATCCCATTGCGCCAGTTGCTGCACCAGCTGGTCGCGCGGAATATCATAAAGACTGATGTTGAGTTCGGGGTGAATCTCACTCATACTTTGCTCGACATCTCGAATATCCCGGCAATTTCGCGCAGCACGCGTTCGCGCTCTGCGGGGTCGTCACCGCGAACGGCCGAGGTGACGCAGGTGCTGAGGTGGTTCTCAAGGATAAGCTGGTTGGCCTTTGACAGTGCGGCCTGAATCGCGTTTATCTGTTTCATAGTATCAATGCAATACGTGTTATCTTCCACCATGCGCTGGACGCCGCGAATGTGGCCTTCTATGATCTGTAATCTGCGCAGTATCTGTTTGCGCGTTGCTTCATCCATCATGATTCCTGATATAAACTGTATCCATACGGTATTGTAATGCTGCGGACAGCCTGAGGATAGAGCCGTCCTTGTTTAACAGTGTTCAGCAGTGTCCAACAGTAACACCGGAGTAGGCATCAGGCATGAGCAGTATATACGATACTCATATCAAGAATCGTCTGGTTATCGACAACACGTTTCGTGGAATGCCGCGCGAGAGACCCGCGCCGCCGAGTTTTGCAGCCAGTAAGCCACTGCTCCCGCAACCGATATGGCAAAACCATCCAGCGGCGATTGACTGCTACTGGCGTGTGTGGGAACTGGCATTCCGCAACCTCCGCAGGCCTACGGCTGGTAACGGTTTTGTCGCCAACTACATCGATACAGCCTTCAACAACAACCTGTTCATGTGGGATTCTGCGTTCATCCTGCTGTTCGGGCGTTATGGCAATCGCGCGTTCAATTTCCAACGCACGCTGGATAACCTGTATTGCAAGCAACACCCGGATGGGTTCATCTGCCGTGAGATCCGGGAATTGGACGGCAGCGATGTGTTCCAGCGCTTTGATCCGGCGAGCACCGGGCCAAACGTCCTGCCATGGGTAGAGTGGGAGTATTACCTGGTCTGCGGTGATCGCGACCGGCTGGAGAGAGTTTTCCCCGTCCTCACGGCGTATCATCAGTGGCTGCGCCATTACCGCACCTGGCAGGATGGTTCGTACTGGACGTCGGGGTGGGGATGCGGGATGGACAACCAGCCGCGCGTGCCAGTGCAACCCGGCTATGACGACGCGCAAGCGGCATGGTGGGCGCACGGGCATCTATCGTGGGTCGATGCGTGCATGCAGCAGATCCTGTCGGCGAAGACGCTGCTGAAGATGGCGGAGGTGCTAAACCGGGTGGATGAAGTTGACTCACTCCGTGATGAGGTTGCCAGCCTTGTGTCGTTTGTGAATGAGAAGATGTGGGATGACGCCACGGCGTTCTATTATGACCGGCGCCGGGATGGGTCGCTTGGTTCGGTCAAGACCATCGGCGCTTACTGGGCGCTGCTTGCTGACGCTGTTGCCCCGGAGCGACAAGAACGCTTCATCGAACACCTCCGGAATACCGCCGAATTCAACAGACCCAACCGCGTCCCATCGTTGTCGGCGGATCACCCCATGTATCAAGCGGACGGAGGGTATTGGCTGGGAGGCGTGTGGGCGCCAACTAACTACATGCTGTTGCGCGGGCTGACGCGACTCGGTTACGACGCGCTTGCGCATGAAATTGCATCCAACAACCTCGATAACGTCGTGCAACTCTTCGCCAAAACAGGCACCGTCTGGGAAAACCAGGCGCCTGAGTCCGTCGCTCCGGGCAATCCGGCCGCGCGGGATTTTGTGGGCTGGGGTGGGTTGCCGCCAACAGCGATGATGTTTGAATATGTGTTCGGTTTGCGCGCGGACTGCGAACACGCTCGGCTGGTTTGGGATGTGCGCCTGCTTGATGAACACGGCGTGTTGCAATATCCCTACGGCCGGCAAGGCGTGCTGGACCTGCGGTGTGCGCGGCGCGCATCAACGCGCGACCGCCCGGTGATCGATGTGAAATCGGGTGTCGATGTCATGCTGCGGATCACCTGGGAGGGCGGCGCCGAGGAAGTGCTGCTGAAGGCAGATACGCGCATAAACACAGGCCGGCGTCCGCTGTAAGCCTAGCGGGATGTGGACAGTTTGCGAGTTTCAGGGAGTTAAACATACTGTGCCAGATACATTCA
>CAIXPS010000329.1 GCA_903921365.1 uncultured bacterium
ACGCCGATCCGCCGGGTGACCAGATCGACGACCAGCGCCGCGGCGCGTTCGGTGTCCTCCTCCGTGAAAAAGAAGAAGTCGTCGATGGCGCCGCCGTACTCAGGCAGGTTACCCTGATTAATCTTGTGCGCGTTCATGATGATGGCGCTATTGGCGGCCTGGCGGAAGATCTGGTCGAGCCTGACCACCGGCACGATCCCGCTGAGGATGATGTCGGCCAGCACGTTCCCCGCGCCCACGCTCGGCAACTGATCGGCGTCGCCGACGAGCAGCAGGTGTGTGCCGGTCGAGATAGACTTGAGCAACGTGTTCATCAGCAGCACGTCAATCATGCTGCATTCGTCCACGATGACGATGTCCGCCGGAAGCGGGTTGTCCTGATCGTAGAACGCTTTGCTGCCCGGTTTGATCTGCAGCAGCCGGTGCAACGTCTTCGCTTCGATTCCGGTTGCCTCGGACAGGCGTTTGGCCGCGCGACCGGTGGGAGCAGCCAGCACCACGCTTTTCTTCTTCGCAACCAACGCGCTGATCAACGCCCGCATGCTGGTAGTCTTGCCTGTGCCGGGGCCGCCGGTGATCACGCCGACCGGCTTTGTCAGCGCCATGATCACGCCTTCCTTCTGTCGATCCGATAGCGCCAGATTCTGTTTGGCGGCGAGATAGTCGAACATCACGGTGAAGTTGGTGCTGTGGAACGCTGCCAGTTTGTCAATGCCGGGTGACGACGCTGCTAACCGCTGCAGGTTGCGCGCAGCATTTTGTTCGGCCATGTAGAACGGCCATAGATACACGACCTGCTCGTTTGTCGGCGCCTCCGTAATGGAGGAGGGGACTCCAGGCGAGGTGGTGTAACTGGCATGGTCATCGCGCAGTTGACCGGTTTTTTGCTTTTTGGGCGGGTCAAGCGAAACCAGGCGAACGACGCCGTCGGCTTGCTGGGTCAGCCGTTCCACATGCGCCCCGTTCTCATTTGACAGGCCGTTGATCGCATCCTCAACCTGCGCGGGCACGACGCCCAGCAACTCGACCGCTTTCTCGACGAGAATCGGGCGCGGGAGGTACGTATGTCCTTCGTCTGTCCCCTCGGAGAGGACGAAGAGCGCGCCTGCCCGGATGCGCTCCGGGTCATTGAGGGCAAACCCAAGCGATTGCGCAATTTTGTCCGCCGTCTTAAACCCGATGCCCCACACCTCGCGCGCGAGCCGGTAGGGCTGGTTCTTGACCACGGTGATTGCTGCGTCTTTATACTCCTTGTAGATGCGCACCGCCAGGCTGGTGCTGATGCCGCGATCATGCAGGAACACCATCACTTCCTTGATGGCCTTCTGCTCGGCCCACGCGTTCACAATCAGTTTGGCGCGGTGTGCGCCGAGTCGGGGAACCTCCGCCAGGCGTTCGGGCGCGGTTTCGAGGATGTCGAGCGTCTGCGCATCGAAGAAGTTGACGATCCTTTCGGCGGTCTTTGGCCCGATGCCCTTAATCAATCCGCTGCCCAGGTATTTGCGTATTCCCTGCGCGGTCGCCGGCAGCACCGAGCGGTAATTCTCAACTTTAAACTGCCAGCCATGCTGGGTATGATTCTGCCAGAAGCCCTGTAGCTCCAGCGCTTCACCGGGCGTCACGCCAAGCAATGTCCCGATGATTGTCACCAGGTTGTCTGAGCCACGCGCATCTGACGGCGTCTGTCCACCTGTATCGCGATGCGATTCGGGCAGCAGTCGCGCGATGGTGTAGCCGTTTTCCTCGTTTTGAAAGGTGATGCGCTCGACCACGCCGTGCACCGTTTTAAACTGAGGTGTGGGATTCCGGGTTTCTGGTTCCATAGGTAGCGCTATTTGCGAGTATCATTCATATTGTAAAGTCTCTGTTAAGGGCTGGCACATATCTTGAGAGGATGGTGTTAAATGGATGGACTGAATCAAGCTTCACTGTTGACTGACCTGGAGGTCATCAACAAGATCCAGGAAGGTTTGGCGGGATTTGATGCGCGTGACAAGCGCCTATTGGTGATCATCCCCGATAGCACGCGGACTGCGCCAATTCCACTGCTGATCCGCGCGTTGTATCGAGCCGTCGGCCATCAGGCTAAGCAGTTCGATGTCATGATCGCGCTCGGCACTCACATGGCTATGAGCGATGAAGCACTCGATCACCACCTCGGCATGACCGCGGCGGATCGCGCCTTGCTGCACAACTTCCGCGTGATGAACCACGAGTGGTATATCCCAGGCAATCTGACAACGATTGGAACTGTCCCCGCATCTGAGGCGCGCGCGATTACCGAGAACATCATCACCGATGACATTCCCGTTGTCATCAACAAGCAGGTGCACGAGCATGACCACATTTTGATCTGTGGGCCTGTGTTTCCGCATGAATCGGTCGGGTTTAGCGGCGGCAACAAGTATCTGTTCCCAGGCGTCGCCGGGTTCGACACCATCAGCACGTTCCACTGGCTGAGCGCGATGCTGACCACGATGGCGATCATTGGCGTGGAGGATACGCTGGTGCGGCGCCTGATCGACAAGTATGCGACGTATGTGCAGACGCCCGTCACGTGCGTGTCCTTCGTCGTCAGCGAGCGCGGCATGCACGCAGTCATCACAGGAGACGCTGTGACATCGCAACGGCAGGCGGCAGAGATATCGTCGCACATCCATATCGCCTATCTCGACAAGCCGGTGCATACGGTAATTGCGCATGCCGCCGAGCGCTACGATGACTTGTGGACGGGCGGCAAAGCGATGTTCAAGGCTGAGCCGGTCGTGCAGGATGGCGGCAGTCTGCTGATTCACGCGCCCCACATCACCGAGGTGAGCTACACCCACGGCAAATGGCTCGATGAAGCCGGCTACCATGTGCGCGACTACTTCGCAAAACAGATGGATCGCTTCGCCCATATTCCCAAGGTGGCGCTGGCGCACTCGACGAATGTCAAAGGCGCCGGGACATACGATGCGAGCACAGGCATCGAGCTCGCGCGCATTCAAGTGGCTATCTCCACGCGCATCCCACGCGAACGAACCGAGCACATCAACCTTGGATATGTCGACCCGGCAACGGTGTCGCTGGAAGAGTGGGAGCTTCGCGCCAAAGAGGATGATGGGATTCTGTTCATCCCTCATGCGGGGGAGTTCCTGTATCGGTTACGAAGTAAATAAGTTATGTTTCGAAGTCGGGCGTTTCTACTTATTATCTGCGCAATTCCTAATAGCGGATTACAATTGAACAATGTCCAGGCGTGTTGCTTCACTCACTGATCTTCTGCTAATCGTGGTCGTGGTTGTCTCGCTTGCCTTAGGGGTGGGCTGGACAGGGAGCGCGGAAAGCGCAGAAGGCGTTGCGCCGTTTCACGCTGAGGCAACGCCCACACCTGCGCCGGTCGCGCAGGCAACGCAAAAGATTGTGCAAAAGACTGCGCAAGCGACTGTTGCGGTAACGGCTGCTCTGAGTGCGAACGCAACAGCTACCAGTGATCCGAATGCTACTGCAACACCCGATATGAACGTCTATGAGACGATTAGCGGGACGCTCGTGCCAATTCCGACTTCGCCCGTGATGAGCGCACAGGTGCCCATTGAACCAGGCGACGCCCCCTTGCTGGTGCAGGCGCCGGGCACGCTCAACATCCTGTTGCTGGGTGTTGACTCGTCGGCTGACGAACGCTACTCGCGCACGGATACGATCATCGTTGCCAGCGTGAACCCCGATATGCCATCGGTCAGCATGTTGTCATTTGCGCGCGACACGATCGTGCGCATCCCGAATCACGCAGACGATCGCATCAACACTGCATTTGAGCTGGGGTATCTGCGGAACTACCCCGGCGGCGGGCCGGCGTTTCTTGCGGCCGTCCTGCGCAAAAACTACGGCGTGCGCATTGATCACTATGTGCGTATAGACTTCGAGGGATTTGTAAAAGCGGTTGACCTGCTTGGCGGGGTCAATGTGCTGGCTGAGTGCGAGTTGCACGACACGTTTCCCGATAAGACTGCGACTAATGGCAGGGTTGACATTGATGTCTCGCCTGGCCGGGTTTCTCTCACTGGAAAACAGGCCTTGATGTACGCGCGTTCGCGCCATTCAACCTCTGATTTTGATCGCGCGCGCCGCCAGCAGAAGGTGATTCGGTCGTTGTTGAGCAAGGCCAAGGGGTCGAACATCCTGCAGAATGCACTTGGTTTATACAGCGAAGTGCGACCTTATATCGATACAGATGTGGGTTTGGAATCGGCGCCGCAGTTCATCAGTATCATTGAGCGGCTGGATAACCTGGCGATCAAGAATCGCGTCATCACCTATCCGATTGTAAAGCCCGTCACGCGCAAGGACGGCGCGATGGTGCTGGTGTCGACGGATCAGATCATTCCTTATGTCGCGGAATCACTGTCGCCGCCGTCCGGCAACCGTATGCAGAATCGCCTGACTGTGGAAGTGGTCAATGCTTCCGGACGCCCGGACATGGAAGCTGTGGCGACTGAACGGTTGGCATGGGAAGGCTTTGCTGTGTCGTCGGCGACGGTTGCGGACACGCAGCAAGCCAAGACACAGATTACTGACTTCAGCGCCACCCAGAAGGGTTCGCCCATCAGCCGGCTGATATCCATTTTCGAAGTGGGCAAGGGCAGCGTGTTGTCACAGCCAGACCCTGGCAGCACGGCAGCAGCCAGGATAACATTGGGCGCGGATTACAACTCATGCCCACGCACGATGACGATTGCCGGCGACGTCACCGTCAACTCGTCAGATGCAAAGCAGATACCCACTTCGACGCCATCAAAGTAGTGCGCGCTGTTAGTGAACACACAGAGCCTGACTGCCATATGGCAGTCAGGCTCTGTGTGTTCTTAAGGTTGCGCTGTTGCAGTTGTCGCTGTTGTTGGTGTATGCGTTGGTGTGTGTGACGGCGCCGGCGTGTGCGTTGGGGCAGGCGTTGCGGTTAATGTCGGCGTGCCAGTCGGCGTTTCCGCTGTCGCTGTCGCTGTCGATGTCGGCAATGGCGTGTCGCTTGGCGCCACGGTCGCAGTTGCCGTAGTTGTCTGCGTCGGAGATGGCGGCGTGGGCGGCGTCACTGTCACACTGGCGGTCGCACTGGCGGTCGCGATAGGCGTAATGGTCGCTGTTGCCACATCCGTGGGCAATGGGGGCAGGGTGGGCGTCTTCGTCGCTGTTGCGGCAGATTTCGGCGTGCGCGACGGCGGGACGAATGGCGTTGGCACATCAGCCAATGTCGCAGTCGGGCTTGTGACCGCGTTTACTGTGACCAGCACAAAAAGCGTCGCTGTTGCTCGCGGCGTCGGTTGCGACGTGGCGTCGCGCGGCGCGATCGCCAGGGCGATGGCGGCGATGATATAGCAGGGCAGGGTTAACAGGATGATTCCGATCAACACGCTGTACGTGGCTCTGCGGCGAGCGAGAAGATTTGATAGTTTCTGCATCAGCACTGCTATTATATGGATATAGGCAACAAGAGAAGAGAAGAATAGGAGCAATTCGCGCAATGTTTCAACCGGTCTCGACACAAGTCAATTTTGCCGCGCAGGAGCGCGACGTTCTGGCATTCTGGAAGCGGACGCAGGCCTTTGAGCGGCTGCGGCAGTTGCGCGCCAATGCTGGACAGCGTTTTTCATTCCTGGACGGCCCCATTACAGCGAACAACCCGATGGGCGCGCATCACGCATGGGGGCGCACGTACAAGGACCTGTGGCAGCGTTATCACGCCATGCTTGGCAAGGATGAGCGCTGGCAGAATGGGTTCGATTGCCAGGGGCTGTGGGTCGAAGTCAACGTTGAGCGCGATCTTGGGTATAAGTCGAAGCGCGATATTGAAACGAACGGCGTCCAGAGCTTCATCAACTTGTGCAAGCAGCGTGTGCTGAATTCGGCGGCGCAGCAAACCGAGCAATCCATCCGCCTGGGATACTGGATGGACTGGAACGACTCAGATGAATTGCGCATGCTGGCGCAGAAGATCGTCGAGAACTCTGAGCAGCACATCACCCTGGACCGCAACGGCCCGAACGGGCCGCAGCAAATCCACGGCACGGTCGAGCAACTGGTGGGCCAGCTTGGCGGGTCGCAATTGGGCGGTTCCTATTTCACATTCAGCGACGATAACAACTACCAGATCTGGGGTTTCCTGAAGAAGTGCCACGAGAATGGCTGGATCTATCGTGGAACCGACGTCATCCCATGGTGCCCGCGCTGCGCCACTGGCATCAGCCAGCACGAGATCGACACCGAAGGGTACAAAGATCGCACCGATACGACGATCGTCGCCCGCTTGAAGCTCGAAACCTGCTTTGTGCCGGAAAGCGCCTGGCGCACCCCGGAGGCGTCTGCGGCCTACGAATCCGCTACAGCCTGGTATCTGCTGGTGTGGACAACCACGCCCTGGACGCTGCCGGCCAACGTGCTGGCGGCAGTCGGGCCAAAGTTGAAGTACGCGATCGTGAAGCAGGGTGACACGGCCTACTTCCTGAGCGCTGGCACGTTGAACAATCTGAAAGGCGAGTATGAGCTGCTGGGCGAAGTCAACGGCGCCGATATGGTCGGCTGGACGTACCGTGGGTTGTTCGACAGCCTGCCGGCATGGCATGAAGCCCTGAAGAAACGCGATGAGCGCCACGCGGGAGAATCGGAGTTCCGCCACCATGTCATCGAGTGGAACGACGTGGGCGAGGCCGAAGGCACCGGCATCGTGCACATTGCGCCGGGCTGCGGCCCAGAGGACTTCCAACTGGGCAAAAAGATCGATGCCCCGGCAGTTGCGCCGCTAAACGAAGACGGCGTCTACCTGGACGGGTTTGAGGCGCTGACGGGTAAGTTTGCCCATGACGTCCCGCAGCAGGTCATCGACCTGCTGAAGGCCGATGGCAACTTCTACCGCACGGACAAGTACACGCACCGTTACCCGCACTGCTGGCGCGACGGCACTGCGCTGGTCTATCGCCTGGTGGACGAGTGGTACATCTCGATGGATCAGTTGCGCTTTGACATGATGCGCGTGTCCGAGCAGATTCACTGGGTGCCCGCCTTTGGCAAAGAGCGTGAGCTGGACTGGCTCAAGAACATGCACGACTGGATGATCTCGAAGAAGCGCTATTGGGGATTAGCCCTGCCAATCTGGGAGTATCCCGATGGAACCTTCGAAGTGATCGGCAGCAAGGAAGAGTTGAAGGCGCGCGCCGTGGAGGGATGGGAGGAGTTTGACGGTCACACGCCGCATCGCCCGCACATCGATAAGGTGACGATCCGCCATCCGCAAACCGGATTGATCGGGACGCGCGTGCTGGACGTTGGCAACCCATGGCTGGATGCGGGCATCGTTGCTTTTTCGACCATGCGCTATCACGAGGATCGTGACTACTGGCGCAAGTGGTTCCCGGCTAATTTCATCACAGAGAGCTTCCCCGGTCAGTTCCGCAACTGGTTCTATGCGCTCATCGCAATGAGCACGGTGCTGGAATCGCACATGCCCACCGAGACTGTGCTCGGCTTCGCCACATTGTTTGACGCGAAGGGTCAGCCGATGCATAAGTCGTCGGGGAACATGATCGAGTTTAATGAGGCTGCTGAGAAAGCCGGCGCCGATATGATGCGCTGGCTGTACGCGCGACAGCGGTACGACGACAACCTGCTATTCGGTTACGAAATCCTGAGCGACGTGCGCCGCACGTTCTTCATTCCGTTGTGGAATGTGTACTCCTTCTTCATTAACTACGCGAACATCGACAAATGGCAGCCGCCGGCGCAAGGGGCGCCGGCGGTGGAGGTAGAGCGCACTGCGCTTGATAAGTGGATATTAGCCCGGCTGGCCGAGGTTGTGGCCGCGTCGAACCAATCGCTGCAGACCTATGAGGCGCGCGCGGCCGCTCTGGCGTTGGAGAAGTTTGTCGACGACCTGTCGAACTGGTATGTCCGCCGGTCGCGCCGTCGTTTCTGGCGCAGTGAAGCCGACGCCGATAAGCAGGCAGCTTATTCGACGCTGTACGAGGTGCTCACCACATTGTGCCGCCTGCTTGCGCCATTCATCCCGTTTGTCACCGAGGCAATGTGGCAGAACCTGGCATACCAGCAGCCGATCACAACGGAGCAAGCCACGGCCAGTTTGCACCATCAGGCCTACCCGCAGTCGCGCGCGCTCAGTGATGAGGAGCAGGCGTTGTTGCGCGAGACAGACGTGGCGCGCACGACGGTCAACCTGGGTCACAGCACCCGTTCGCAGTCCAAAGTCAAGTTGCGCCAGCCGCTCGCGCGCGCGATGATCGTCGCCGATGCCGCATCACGCGAGGCCATTCGCAGGCAGACGGACGTGATCGCTGATGAGTTGAATATCAAAGAGATCGAGTTTGTCGAGCGTGAAAGCGATCTGGTGACGTACAAGATCATGCCCGACAACCGCAAACTTGGCCCGAAGTTTGGCGCCGACTTCCCAAAGGTGCGCGCCGCGCTCGCCGCGCTGGATCCCTATGGCGTCGCGGCCGCAGTGAAATCCGGGCGCCCCGTGAACCTGACGGTCAATGGCGCTGAGATGACACTCGCGCCAGAGGATATTCTGGTTCAAGCGATACCGCGCGAAGGATTTGTGGTTGCAGGCGAGGCCGGCATCGTCGTCGCGCTGGACGTCAAGATGACGGACGAGTTGGTGAACGAAGGGCTGGCGCGCGAGGTCGTGCGCCACTTGAACGACCTGCGCAAGGAGTCGGGTCTCGACTTGACAGACCGGATCGTCACCACCTATCAGGCCAGCCCAAAGCTGGACGCGGCCATCTCAGCATTTTCTGAGTATATTTGTAGTGAAACATTGTCGGTGTCGCTGAAAAACGGGATCCCTGCAAGTGAAGATCAAGCGGCAGACCAGTTTGATGGGGAATCGCTTACAATTAGTATTGTAAAAGTCTAAAGTGCCACTGCGCGTCTGCGCGCGCAGGAGTGTTCAATGAGTGATGTTTTGTTCTTAACGGGAACCTAGCCATGCCAACAGACACCTCTGTTCCGCACAAGGGGCCGCAAACGCAACCAAAGATCGATGATCATCTGGCTGACGCTGGGACCGACTTTGTTTCGCTTGCCAATTCTCTCACCCCGGATCAGGTGCGCATCCTGACCCAATTGGTGACGCCGCTTGATCGGGCGACCGCGCCGTTAAGGATTGGTTTTTTTGCAACCCGGCAAACCGATCGGGCTGCTATTCTGGAGCACTTGGTGCGCCCGGCGGCCACCCGCAAGGTGCGCACGCCGGAGCATCGCAAGGTGGTTGGGTTGCGCATCGATGCCGCAACAGTTCCTGAAGGCATGCTGCCGTGGCACTATCTCGTGTTCAACGTGATCGAGTTGTTGGGTGAGAGCGCCTTGTTGAGCGAGCGCAGCGCATTGAGCGAGTTGCGCAACGAGATCAGCCGCCTGATCCGCATGTACCGGCGCGACCCTGCCGTTGCTGAACAGCCGGCAGTTGCGTTTGCCAAGCGCTTCCAGACGCAGTTTCCAAAGCTGGTGACGAACACCATCTCACTCTCAAACTCCGTTCTTCTGATCGTGCTGGATCGCGTCGATGATTCAGCGCCACAGGATGCGATTCAATGGCTTGAGGCATCCCAGTACTTCTGTAATGCGCCAGGCTGTGCGGTGTTGCTCTCAGTCAATGAACCGGCGATGGCCGCGAAACTCAACCTGGGCGCAAACAGCGCCAACGGCCGCGACATCCTGGGGAAGTGGGTGACCAAGAGGATTGATTATTCGACGCAAGCTGCGACTATCGAAAACCCCGGGACTGGCGCACCCGGTGTGCCAGCTGCGGATCGGACAGAATCTCGCGCCGCTCCCGCCCGTGACACAACACCCAAAGGCGGCGCGCAAAGCCGGTTGCATCAGACTGATGTGCCTACGGCAAGCGCCAGCATCATCCGCGATGCGTTGCAACCCGACATGAACGCCATCGTCAGGGCAACATCCCAGTGGCGCGTCACGATGCAAGCCGTCCTGCGCCGCACAGACGAGGGTGTGCCAGGCGTTATTACCGCGACACTGATCGCCAAGCTGGTGGCGCTGCGCGCAGTTGCGCCGACGCTGTTCGATACGGCGCGCTATGATGCGGCCGCGCTGATTGGATTGGAGCGCGCTGCGCACGGCGACACCTCATCACCGGCTAATACCGAGTGGGGCGAACAAGTAGGCAAGCACCCGCGCCTGCTCGGCATATTCAAGGCTGAGCCCGAATTCAGCAGTATTGATACACGCGAACTGGCGACGGCCATGCGCCTGACCAATTCCTCGAACGAAGTCGCGTTGCGCGAGGCTGCGGCTGAAGAAGAGCCGCTGCAGATCCGCAAGAATCGCCCGAATCGAGGGGAATCATCCCCCGCGCGCGCGCAGGGCTTGCAGGCGGCATCTGAAAATGTAGAGACGCATTTTCTTCTGTCACAGGCTTTTGTTGCGACGGCTGGCACAGGCGTCGCGATATTCCTGATCGACCGGGTCAGCAAGCTTCTCATCCAGGCGCTGGTGAACCCGCTTGCGGGCGGGTGGATCAGCCCGGAAGTTATGCCTGCCAGCGCGGTCGCGGGCGGCGTGCTATCCGTCGGGCTGGCTACCGGCGTCGAGTTTTTCGGATTGGTGCTGGCGATTTTGATCGCGGTGTTCTGGGGCAGCTTGCGCAGGCAAACCATGCATTTGGTCAGCCTGGGCTTGATCATCGGCGCACTCGCGTCCAACCTGTTTGACCGCATCGCCTATGGCAACGTGCTGACCTACGCGCACATCGCCAACCTGCCGGGGTTTAATCTGGCGCATATCGCGTTGCTGGCCGGCGCCTTATTGCTGGGGATCACGATCGCGCGCAACGCGCTGACGCCAAAAACTGCAACCAACGATTAGCAATTCGCGGTATGCGAATGCATGAACGAATGGAATCCATAAAGACTATGACAGCCCACAAGCCTGCACTGCGCGACCACCTGATCCTTATCGTGGTGGCTGCCGTCGCGCTGGTAATCGATCAGTTCTGCAAGCGCTGGGTCGAAGCCAACATTCCGGTCGGTTTCACGCTCGCGCCGATTGAGTTTATCAGCCCGTATCTGACGTTGACAAACACGCAAAACACCGGCGCGGCATTCAGCATTCTGCGCAACGGCGGAATGTTTTTCATCATCATCGCCGTCGTCGTCTCCGGCATGATCCTATACTACGCGCCGCGCCTGCCCGCGGACGATAGGGCCTCGCGCGTAGCGCTGGGGATGCAACTCGCCGGCGCGCTAGGTAACCTGGTTGACCGGCTGCGCCAGGGTTACGTGACGGATTTTATTCATTTACAAATTCCACAGATCAACTTTGACTGGCCTGTTTCAAATATTGCCGACATCTGTATCGTTGGCGGCGTGATCCTGTTGATCGTGATCACATTCAAACGCGAACGCGACCAACAGAAAGTGAATGAGGCGGAAGAACTGGCGGCGGCGCATCAGGAGAATGTAAAACCATGAGCGGATATGTTGAGACAATACTCGGTGCGAATGAAAAGGTGCTCGTGCGCGAACGCCAGCACTGGTTCATCTGGGTTCCTCAGTTCTTTGTTTCGCTGGTCATCATAGTGATCATCGCGGTTGCCAGCATTTTCGTTTCTCAAAAGGTGTCGTTTGGCATTTTCGGGCTCGTGTTCATCATCATCCCGATCGTGATATTTCTGCGCGTCTTTCTGGCATGGTTGAACGAGGAATACATCGTGACCAACCGGCGCATCGTGCAAACCGAAGGCGTCGTAAATAAGAATGTAATGGACTCGTCGCTGGAGAAAATTAACGATGTGGTGCTTAATCAGTCTTTTATAGGTCGCATAATGGATTACGGTGATCTTGAGATTCTTACCGGAAGCGATCATGGCATCAATAAACTCCATCACATCCAGTCGCCGGTGAAGTTTAAGAAAGCGATGATGAATGCGAAAGAAGGGATGCGCGATCCCAACGATTATGGCGCGCCTGGCGCGGCTGGCGCCGGCAACGGGCCGGCGAAGAATCGCGACATCCCGACGCTGATCGAGGAACTTGCCAGCCTGCGCCAGAAGGGACTGATCACCGAGGCCGAGTTCCAGGAAAAACGCGCCAAGCTGATGAGCCAGATCTGAAAAACAGGAAGTGACCCATGGCTGAGTTCATTATCGACGGCGGCGCGCGACTGCATGGCGAGGTTACATCGTCGGGCAACAAGAACGCTGCATTGCCTCTGCTCGCGTCCTGTCTGCTGACCGATCAACCGATGATCCTGCACAACGTGCCTTCCATCCGCGATGTGCACACGATGATTCAACTGCTGCAATCGCTGGGGGCGTCCGCCGAGTGGCAGGATGCCCACACCGTGCGCGTGCATGCGGCCAACATTCAGTCGCGGACGCTTGATCCGGTATTGTGCAAGGAAATCCGCGCCAGCATCCTGCTGGCTGGCCCGCTGATCGCCCGCGAGGGCAACGTCACGCTGCCCCCGCCGGGCGGCGACATTATCGGGCGCAGGCGGGTGGACACGCACTTCCTGGCGTTGAAGGCGCTGGGCGCCGAGGTGCAGGTGGCTAATGGCTTTGCATTGCATGCCGATCGCCTGACCGGGGCGGATATCATGCTTGATGAAGCGAGCGTGACCGGCACCGAGAACGCGCTCATGGCGGCGGTGCTGTCAAAGGGTGAAACCGTGATTCGCAACGCGGCCAGCGAACCGCATGTGCAGGATCTGTGTCGCAGCCTGAACCAGATGGGCGCGCAGATTCGCCATATCGGGTCGAACACGCTGAAGATTAAGGGCGTGAGCAAGCTCAATGGCGCCGAGTTCACCGTTGGGGCTGATAACATCGAAGTGACCAGTTTCATCGTGTTGAGCGCATTGCGCGGCGACGGCATCTGGATCCGCAACGCCAGCCCGGAACACCTCGGCATGACGCGGCTGGTGATGGGGCGCATGGGCATCCGGTTTGAGGCGCATGGGCCGGATGTGTTTGTCCCGGGCGATCAGACCTTGAAAGTGGAGGAGGATCTTGACGGCGCGATCCCCAAGGTCGACGACAACCCGTGGCCGGCCTTCCCGGCGGACGCGATGAGCCTGGCCGTCGTCGCGGCGACGCAGGTGAACGGCACCGTGTTGATCCACGAGAAGATGTTCGAGAGCCGCCTGTACTTTGTGGACAAACTGATCAGCATGGGCGCGCGCATCGTGTTGTGCGACCCGCATCGCTGCATCGTGCAAGGGCCCAGCCATCTGCACGGCGAACTGGTGCAAAGCCCCGACATCCGCGCCGGCGTGGCGCTGGTCATCGCCGCGTTGTGCGCCGAAGGACAAAGCCACATCTCCAACATTCAGCAGATCGATCGCGGGTACGAGACCTTCGACGACAAGCTGCGCGCGCTCGGCGCCAGGATCGAACGGAGATAAGCGCGGCATGGCAAACCCTGGTGAGAGTGCGCTGGTTATTCTCCCGCCTGCAGACGCGCGGATGGCGGTCGACGTCTGGCGCCTGCGGTATGACGCGCATGTCCACACCATCCCGCCGCACATCACGATAGCCTATCCCTTTGTGATCCAGGCAGAGGAGTGGCCGGATCTGAAACCGGATATACGGGCGTGCCTGGCTGATTTCCCCTCGTTCAGTGTTGAGATACTCGCCACAGGCGTGTTCGAGTCGCCCGCCAATGTGCTGTGGCTGCGCCCCGACCATCGCGGCGTCATCACCGCAATCCACGCGGCGCTGGCGCAACGATTCCCGTCCGCCGTTCCGCCAGCGACGTTTGAGTTCATCCCGCACATGACGCTGGGGTTCTTTGAGACAGCAGAGGCGCTGCAGCAGGCGCGCGAGACGGTCGAGCGCGAATTGCGCCCGATGAGATTTGACGTGGGTGAGATATCGTATCTGTTGCAGGATGTGGATGGGGGCTGGTGTCAGAGCGATACGGTGGCGATTGGGTAAAGTCAGATAGTTTTCATGCCAAGGTAACGGCCGAACGGGTCAAAGTCTCGATCAGAATGCAGCAACGCAACTTCGTTTTCGATGCAATAGGTTGCGATCAAGCAGTCAATCGTCTTGCGGACGGTTATTCCCATTTTCCGCAAGGCGCGAAAGTGGATCGCGCTTTGAATCGCCAGATGGACATTCAGCATGTCAACGGTTTCGAAGGATAAGAACGCCTGTCCTGCTCATCCAGATTACCATCCCAGTGCAGCTTCCCACGCAATGACCGCACCTGAGCCTGTTGGCGCAGACGGATCAAAGTTAGCAGTGCCTCATGGATGACTTCCTTTTTCGTCTTGATTCCTGTCAATTCCTGTGCTTGGTGGATCAAGTCATCGTCAAGCACAATATTCGTGCGCATCGTTATACACCTCAAACCTATGTGTAGATTATCACATATTCGTGTGTATGAGCACGGAGAAGCATGAAACCTCTGTAGAATTAAGCCAATATCCGCACAGCGACTGAGAGAAACACGAACGATCTATGGACAATCAAACGACTTTGATCCGCCGAATAAGACCAGAAGAGGGCCAGACATTGCGCGAGGTGCGGTTTCGCATGTTGACCGAATCGCCCAACGCCTTTGGCGTGCCGCTCGCGATGATGCAGGCGATGACGGACGAGCAATGGACGGCCTCGGCGACGCATCTGTCCAGTGCTCCCTCAGGAGCTTATTTCTTCGCTGAAATCGATGGAGAAGTGTGCGGCACGGTTGAATGCGAGGCCTGCCCGCCGCTCGTGTTGACGCGCGATCAGGCGTTGATCCTGGCGCGCGCCGTTAACGGCGCCGCGCCGGCGCCACATGAACTCACCGTTCTGGGGATGCGCTATGCGGGCGCGGCTCAGCAACTCCTCAGCGTCGGCGCGATGAACTCGCTTGGGTTGATCATGACCCTGGGCCGAACAGGACTGGGCTTCTTCGACATGTTGCGCGTGGGAACACTCGCCTATGGGCCGGTCGACCCGGCGGACACCGCGCCCATGTCAGAGCGCGATACGCTCATCCCACCGCAGACGGCGTATATCAGCGCTATGTGGGTAAGCCCGGAGGCGCGTGGTCGTGGGATCGGCGCGCAATTGCTGGATGGCGCACTCGGCTTCGCGCGCGCCGCCGGCATCCGTCACATCATCTTATTCGTGACCGAGACGCAGACCGCCGCGCGGGCCCTGTATGAGCGGCACGGGTTTGCCGCTACCAGTTATCGCATGCGCTTCCCGCCCAACCCGGCGTTGTGGCTGCTGGGAATGCTGCGCGAACTGTAAACGTAGAATACCGCCCTTCAGTCGCTGTCCATATCCAGGAACAGCTCAACTGCCTGCGGGTCAAAATGGCTGCCGGCCTGATCGGCTATATGCTGGCGCACTTCGTCTTCGGGGCGGGCGGGATGGTACGGCCGCTGGGAGCACATCGCGTCCCACACATCCACAACCGCAAAGAGACGCGCCGCCAGCGGTATCTCCTCGCCCTTCAGCCCGCGCGGATAGCCTGTCCCGTCCCAGTATTCGTGATGGCAATAGGGGATGTCGAGCGCGGGGCGCAGGTAGGTGATCGGCGCCAGCATGTCGTAGGCATACTGCGGGTGTTTACGCATGATCACCCATTCTTCTGCGCTCAAAGGTGTGGACTTCAGCAGGATGTTGTCGGGTATGGCGATCTTGCCGATGTCGTGCAACAACGCGCCACGCCGGATGTGGACCAATGCGGCGGCAGTGATTCTGCTCGCGCGCGCCAGTCGCCCGCACAGGTCGGCTACGCGCAGGCTATGTCCCTCGGTTGCGTGGTCGCGCAGATCCAACGCGCGCGACCAGCCCTCAATGGTGGCGTCGTAAGCTTGCTCCAGTTCCTGCGCCGCCCTTTCCAACGCTACTTCGTCTTGTTTACGCTGGGTGACATCGCTTATGCTCCCAATACGCGCCCGCGGCTGACCCTCCGCATCCCGCATGACGGTGAATCGATCCTGAAACCAGCGATATGGCCCCGCCTTGTGCTTGAAACGATATTCCACCTGATATGCTGCGCCGGCTACGCCGGCTACGCCGGACATGGACTCGGCTAACACGCGTTTGACTTCAGCCAGATCGTCTGGATGCATCAAATTCAACACAGCGTCAATGGGCAAGTCCCTCATCTCGTCCGGGGTATAGCCAGAAATCCGGGTGAGAACGGGGCTAAGGTAATCATAAGCGTTGGTGTGCAAATTGCGTTTGTAAGAGGCATCCAGCGAATTCTCCAGCACCTCCCGCAAGCGTTCTTCGCTCTCTTTCTTCTCGCGCCGCATGCAAGCTTCGGCCAACTCGCGTTGCACCACCGGCGCCAGGCGCGCCAGCTTGCTCTTCATCAAGTAGTCCGATGCGCCTGTACGCATCAGAGCGACGGCCATCTCTTCGCCGATTTCGCCGGAGACGACGATGAACGGAATGTCCAGGCCGGCTGTCTTGAACAAGGACAGCGCTGCCAGGGCATCATACTGCGGCAGGTTGAAATCGGAGATGACGATGTCCCAGCCGCCTTTAGCCAGTGCTGCCGCCAGTTCTTGCGCGGTTTCAACGCGCTCGAAAGAGGCGTCGCAGTACGCCTTGCGCAACACATGTAGAACCATCTCCGCGTCGCTCGCGGAGTCCTCAATGATCAAAACGCGCAGGTTTGTCGGCATGGTGGTTTCATGGAATCGGCGGCGGCGGCGGTTCATTCATGACGAGCCAGTACATCCCAAGATGCTGAATAGCTTCAGCGAACTGGGTGAAACTGACGGGCTTGCGGATGTAGCTGTTGGTGCCAAGATCGTAGCCGGCCGCGACATCCTGCTCTTCATTGGATGACGTGAGGATGACCACGGGCATCCGGCGCGTGTGTTCTGTGGCGCGGATGTGGCGCAGGACTTCGAAACCGCCGATTTTTGGCAGCATCAAGTCCAGCAGTGTCAGCGCGGGTATCTGGTGGATGTCACGCCCGGCGTATTTGCCGGCGCCCATCAGATAGTCCAACGCCTCCTGCCCGTCTTCCGCAACGATCAACTCGTTGGCAATATGCGCCTTGCTGAGCGCCCGCTTGGTAAGTTCGATGTCCGAAACGTTGTCCTCAACCAGAAGGATCACTTTTGGATTCACAGGATCTCCTCAAGAGTGAAATAGAATGTTGCGCCAGTGTTCACTTTGGCTTCCGCCCATATCATACCCCCATGGCGATGAATGATGCGCTGGACGGTTGCCAGGCCAATGCCAGTGCCGGGGAACTCGGATTGCCGGTGCAGCCGTTGGAATGCCCCGAACAGTTTATTAGAGTACGCCATATCAAACCCCACGCCGTTATCGCGGACATAGAACGCCTGCCGGCTATCCACACGGGTTGCGCCAATCTCAACGCGCGGGTCTGGCCGCGCGGCGCTGAACTTGCAGGCGTTGTCCAACAGGTTCGTCAGCACGATCTCCATCAGGCGGCCATCCGCGCGCGCGCTTAGCCCGGGTTGGATCACAAATTCCACCGGAATGCGCAGTTTCTCTGCCTGCCACCGGGCCGTGATGGTTTGTGCAAGCGCGGTGATGTCCACAGGACCAAGCAGCATTTCGGAGCGGGTCAGGCGCGACAGGCGCAATAGCCCGTCAATCAACTCCCCCATGCGCTGCGCTTCGGTGCGGATGCGGTTGAGATACTGGCGGCCTTCGTCATCGAGTTGATCGCCTTTGTCTTCCTGCAACGCCTGGCTCCACCCGTCGATCCCGCGCAGTGGACTGCGCAGGTCGTGTGAAACGGAGTAGGCGAACGACTCCAGTTCCTTGTTAGCCGCCTGGAGTTGGGTGGTGCGCTCGACCACGCGCTGCTCCAGCGTTGCATTCAGGCGTTTGACTTCCTCTTCGGCCTGGCGGCGCTCTGTGATATCGCGGCTGTAGATATTGGCATAGTTGTTGCCGCTGATTGGGCTGATGGCGCACGAGAAGAGCCGGCCAGCGCAATCCATTTCGATTTCGACTGCTGAGCGGGTGTCGAGTGCTGAGGCAACGCTTGCCAGCCACTCAGCTGGCACTTTCTGTCCAACCCCGCGTCCCCAGGCCGTGATAATCGGCGCACTCGCGGAGTTGGCATATAAAATGACGCCGGCGCCATCGATGCGCAGGATCGGGTTGGGGTTCTCCTCCGGGAAGCGCGACATGCTCCGAATTTCCTCTTCAGCGCGTATACGGTCGCTGATATCGCGCACAATCGCTATGAAACGATTGGTGGCAACCATCCTGGCGCTGATCTCGACCGGGAGCAATGAGCCGTCTTTGCAGATCAACCGGCGCGTGGTTGTGAGCGCTTTGCCTGTCATCAGCTCAGCAAGGCGCGGCGGTTCGGTGTTCTGGTCCTGGGCCGGAATGATATCCTGGGGTCTTAGCCGCAGAATCTCGTCGCGCGAATAGCCGAGCATGGCGCACCCGCGCAGGTTGACATCGACATAGTACCCTGTCGTATCTGAAATGAAAATGCCGTCGGCAGCTTGCTCGACAATCGTGCGATAGCGCAATTCACTGTTCTTGAAGTCTTCCTCGGCTTTTACGCGCGCGGTGATGTCGCGTTCCAACTCGTCAAGCAGCCGGCGATTCACCATCAGGAACAGCGCGAAAGTCAGGCCGATAAATAGCATCTGGTACACCAGCGTCGCCAGCGAGTCATACAGGCCGGACGTGAACAGGTCGTGGCCCGGTGGAAATAACAGTTCGGTGAAAATGCGCGCGAGGCTGACCAGGCCGAAAGCCGTGAACACAATGCCGACGTTGTTCGTGTGCGGGCGCATATCCGCTTTTACCCGCCGCAGCATCAGCCAGGCGCATTGAGCGCAGACTGCCAATAGCATCAACGATAGATTGATATTGCGCGCCTGTAGACTGGGTTGGACAAAGGTGAAGAAGGTGTGTATGCTGATAAAAACCACATACAGGACGGCGTTGTGGACCTGCGAACTGCGCGCGCCCAGATAGCGTTCCAATCCGATGTACAGAAAAATCAGGCCGCCCATCTCCAGCGCATTCGCGACGATGATCGAAGTGAAGTCGGGTATGACGCCGCGCAAGGTGATCAGCAGCACCGCGGCGAAGTGCATGGCATAATCGGCCAGCCAGAACCCCAGCCCTGGCGATTGTCTGCCGTGCTGGCGCCACAGTGCAACCATCACGACGAGACAGATGGCATTGCTGATGATATAGCTCAAGAGCACAGTTCGTATGTCGATGTTAAGTATGTTCATGCAGGCGCCTCGTTGAACGGAACCTCGCGCTACCAGTCACAGGGATACACCAGCACCAGTGCGCCATGGCGCATTGGTGCTGGTGAAAGCTGGCTGCTCGTAAGTATATGACCAGAAAATAAAACCGTTGTGCGAAACACAAGCGCCAGCGATTAATAACCGTGGTACAAATGGACTATCGCCAGATCTAATCCGACGCTCTTGCCACCCTCAACATTGCGAACGTTATCCACATCCTGAACCGGCGACATCTCACAGGCCGTCTGGCCGGCACGGCGCGTTTTACACGCAGATTACATGCGCGTCATACGCGTCTTACAGGCGTGTGCCACGAAGATGTGTGCCATGAAGATGTGTGCGATGAATGGTTCCAGTAGGAGGTTTGCATGAAATCGAGAGTTGTATCGCTTGTTTCTGTGTTGATGGTTGTATTACTTTCCGCCTGTGGACAGACGCCTGCTCCGGCCCCTGCATCGATGCCGCCTGTGGCAACGACGCCCCCGCATGCCACGACGGCAGTCGCTAAGGTCACAGCGCCAGTGAGTGCGACTGCAACCGGGATCGCGCCCGTAAAGCCAACTTCGACTCCGCTCCCCAGCAACGCCAGCGCTGTGAACAAACCGAACATTGTGTTCATTCTCACCGATGACCTCGACGCCGCCGCGATCCAAACCATGCCCCATCTGAAGGCGCTCATCACCGATCAGGGGCTGACGTTCGCAAATTACTTCGTGTCTATGTCGCTGTGCTGCCCTTCGCGCGCGGCCACATTACGCGGCCAGTACCCGCACAACACGCAGATATTGGGCAACCAGTTGCCCACAGGCGGTTTCCAGAAGTTCTTCCAGCTTGGCGAGGAGAAATCGACCGTCGCCGTATGGCTGCAGGATGCCGGTTATCGCACGATGCTGGCTGGCAAGTACTTGAATGGTTATCCTGAGCAGAACAACACTCAGTACGTTCCGGCGGGCTGGAGCGAATGGTACAGTGCGAACAAGGGCAACGCGTATAGCGAGTTCAACTACTCGTTGAACGAGAACGGCAAGACCGTGGATTACGGGAACAAGCCGGAGGATTACGGCACCGATGTGTACGTGGGCAAGACGGTGGATTTCATCCAGCGCAGCGCGCAGGCGGGCAAACCTTTCTTTGTCTACCTGGCGCCCTACGCCCCGCACGCGCCCTATACACCGGCGCCTCGCCACGCCAACCTGTTCCCCGGCGTCAAAGCCCCGCGCACGCCGAACTATGATGAGCCCGACGTGAGCGACAAACCCGTTTACATCGCCGACCGCCCGCGCCTGACCCCAAAGCAGATCACTGCCATCGACGAGGACTATCGCAAACGGTTGCAGGCCTTGCAGGCAGTGGATGAGGGGATCGAGAAAATCGTCAACACGCTCAAGGCGAATGGGCAACTCGACAACACATACATCTTCTTCACCTCTGACAACGGCTATCACCTGGGCAATCACCGCATGGTCGTCGGCAAGATTGCCCCGTATGAAGAGGAGTTGCGTGTGACGATGCGGGTGCGCGGGCCTGGCGTGCCGGCGGGGAAAACGCTCGAATACATCGCGGGCAACATCGACATGGGCCCGACGTGGGCGGATCTGGCAGGTGTGCAGGCGCCGGCATTCGTCGACGGTCGCTCCCTCGTGCCGCTCATGGGCGCCAACCCGCCGCCACTGTCGCAGTGGCGGCAGGAGTTCGCAATCGAGAACGGCCCGGACAAGATCGACCCGAATGCGCCGGTCGTCGAGGTGACGCCGGATACGGATGCGGAGTTGCTGGAACCACCCGATCAGGATGAGACAGAAGCGGCAGCCCTGGCGAAGCCTGTGAAGAACAAGCGCGCCATCCCGCCATTCCGAGGCATCCGACTGCAAACCCTGAGCTATGTGGAGTATGTCACCGGCGAGAAGGAGTTGTACGACGTCAAGGCCGACCCGTACGAACTGAACAACCTCGCGAAGAAAGCCGACCCCAAACTCCTGGAGCAACTGTCGGCGCGCATGAAGGAACTGGTGACGTGCAAGGGCGCCGACTGCCGCGTGGTGGAGGAAGCCCCGTTCAACCTGCCATGAAAACATAAGGGAACGCAGCCCGGCTAAAGCCATCGACCTCCAAGGACGTATTGACTTCATTGATCGGGAGCCACGGCGTTGTATGGATCGGAGGCTGCCCGCGAGCTGCTATCCAAACGTAACGCGGTTGCGACCGGCGGCCTTGCTCTGATACATCAGCCCATCGGCGCGTTCGACCAGGGCGGCCAGGCTGTCGGCGTCTCGCACCAGCGTTGCGCCAGCTGAGATGGTCACGGAGAGCCGCTCGTCAGCGTGATCCAGGCTGGACTGTTGCACCAACGCGCGCAGCCGATTGGCCAACTCCAGCAGCACGGCCTGCGTCACGCCCTGAATGATGACGATGAACTCTTCACCGCCCCAGCGGAAGACGGCATCGGAGGGACGCAGGTTTAGTTTGAGGGTTGTGGCAACCATCTTGAGCACCCGATCGCCGGCTTTGTGCCCATACGTGTCGTTGATGTTCTTGAA
>CAIXPS010000330.1 GCA_903921365.1 uncultured bacterium
CGCCGTCGGCGTCGCCACGCGGACGCAACTGGCATTCACCTTCAGCGAGCCGTTGCCCGGCAGCGCACTCGATGGGCGCGTCATGGTGTCACCGGGATTGACCGGCACATTACGTTTCAACGGCAGCACCGCATTCTTCGCGCCCTCACGGCCCTTCCAGCCCGACACGCAGTATACGGTCACAGTGCTTGCTGGCGCGCGGAGTGAGCGCGGGCGCGCCATGTTGCGCGACGCGACGTGGACGTTTCGCACCGGCCATCCCCGCGTCGTGTATCTCTCGCCGGCGACCGCCACGGGCGATCTGTATTTGCGCGATATCGGCCAGGCTGCTCTGCCGCAGCGCATTACGTCTGAGCCGTATGGGGTCTTCGACTTTGCAATCAGCCCCGATGGCAAACGAATCGTCTACAGCGCCACACGCGACAGCAGCGGTTCACGCGATTTATGGTCCATTGCGCCGAATGGCAGCAACCGTGAACGCATTCAGGCATGCGATGAACAAGTGTGCCAGACGCCCTCGTTCTCTGCTGACAGCACGCGCGTGGCGTTTGAGCGGCGCAACCTGGTGAAGGGCGCGATTGGCAAGTCGCCTGGCCCCGCGCGCATCTGGCTGTATGACTTCACCAGCAAGACGGCTGCATCGCTGTCAAGTGATTCGCAGGAACTGGGGAACATGCCGCGCTGGGCGCCCGTTGGCGAGAAACTCTCGTATTACGATCCTGTCAATAGCGCTGTGACGGTCATCGACGTGAGCAGCGGCGACCGGGTGCAATTGCCGAGCGTGCTGGGCGATTCGGGCACGTGGTCGCCCAGCGGCAATGGGTTGATCTACCCCGAGCTGCGCGCCGTCGATGCCGGTCAGTTCAACCAGTTGCTGCGCGCCGATCTGGTCAGCGCAATCATCACGCCCGTCATGCCGTTGAGCACGACGAATGATGCGTCGGTGGCGTGGTCGCCGGTTGGGTCGTTGATCGCGTTCAGCCGTCAACGCATCAGTTCAAGCGGCGCGACCGGCGGCTTTATGGGATTCGGGCCGCAGGTGTGGGTGAGCACGCCGGATGGCGCAGAGGCGCATGCGTTGACCGACGATCCGGGTTATACGTATGGCGGCTTGGCGTGGAGCCCGGATGGTGAATGGATCGTGGCGGTGCGCAATGATTTACAGATGCCAAACCCGAAACCTGAGGTGTGGCTGGTGCGGAGCAACGGTAGCCAGGTGGCGCGGCTGGCGGAAGACGCCACGCTTCCTGCCTGGCTGCCGTAAGGACTGCCCGGCTGCCGTAAGCGATCAGGCTATAACTGCCGGCTGCAGCGTTAACAACTGATGAATGACCTGCACCCCGGTCGCAAGATCAGTGCCGATGTAATCCACTTCCAGGTTAGCGCTGCGCACTTCTTCATTTGCAAAGGCGCGCCCGCCATAGACCAGGTGGGTAGTGACGCCGACATCGCGCAACCGGCGCGGTAGTTCGATCAGCGGGCCGATCGCATAGCTCATCACCGCTGACAGCGCTACCACTTGCGGGCGGGTTTCCTTGATGGTCTTTACCAGGTCGGCCAGCGGAATGTTCGGACCAAGGTAGCGCACGTTATGGCCGGTGCGTCGCAGTAGGAGTGCAAGCATTAACGCGCCGATGGCGTGATGATCTGTGGGCGCAGACCCTACCATCACGAGCGGGCCTTTCGACAGTTCCAGCGAACTAAACAGGCCCAGCAGTCGCCCCATCAAGTAGGTGCTGGCATAGCGCTCCTGCACAACGGTGATGTGCTGGTTGTACCACTCCTCGCCAATCGTGACGAGCGCCGGCCCGATCAGGCGGGTGCACACATCCTCGACGGAGTACAGTGCAAATGCTTCAGCCAAGATCACGGTCACGCGCTGTTCATCCATCCCGATGAGCGCATCATACAACGCGGTGGTCAACTGGTTCCAACTGGCTGCCACACTGGCCGGCTTGATATCGAGGCGAGCGTCAGACCCAATCTCGCCCTGACCGCCCCCAACCCGATCCGTTGCGGCGGGGTTCGCGTCAACCTGCTCGAACTCGCGCACACGGATTCGTTCGAGCAGCGCTACCGCGCGACTGATGCTCAACCCGGCATCGAGCTGAGCCTGCAACCAGCGCAATATGGCCACATCACGTTCTGAGTACAGGCGATAGTTGCCATCGCTGCGTTGCGGGGCGAGGGCGTTATAGCGTCGTTCCCATGCGCGCAACGTGGCCGCCGGAATGCCGGTTCGTTGCGTCACCGCTTTCATGTTGTAGATTGGATCGTTAGCATATGCGGTAATGGGTAAATCTTGCATAGAATCCTTTTTAGCACTTGATACAAGCTAATGCGTAACCTGACAGGCGCTTACAATAATCATAGAATTAGCATACACAACCCATCACACAGCAAAGCCTTGCAAACATTCTAGCAGTATTTTATTTATTGCTCAGAACAGTCTTGCGCAAGTTGTGGCTGTCCAATCGCCTGTGTGAGTTGGAGCGTCGGGGTGACGAGTTGACCATCGAGAATCTGGCGGAGACTGGTAGTCAACGTGTTCTCGATGCAGCGCCAACCGCTGACCATTGGATCGGGACGCGCCAGCGGGGCGATGTCGCGCAACAGCGTCATCTGATTTGGCGACAGTGGTTGTTTTGCCCCAAGGATGTTGATGGCCGACAGGCGCGCTGGCAGTTCATTCGTCTGGGCAGACCAGTGGGCAGTCTGCGCCGGCGATGTTAACCAGCGGATAAAAAGCCACGCGGCCTTCTCACGACCTGGGTTGGGGCTTGCAGGCGCGCGCGTCATGACCCACAATGGCGCGCTGTACTTGGTGGTGACCTTGCGCCCGTCGCCGGGAAGCAGTCCGATTCCCCAGTCAAATTCGGCGCGCTTTTTGACGCTGTCCGCGACGTCGAGCAGGCCATTGCTCCAATCGAAGCTATAGAGAACGCGCGCTGTCGCGAAGTCATCGCGGCTCTGGCGCAAGGTGGTCACGCGGTAAGCTTGATTGGCGCGCACAAAACTTGCCAGGGTATTCATCGACGCGATCGCCGCGGGTGTGGATACCTGCAGCACGCTCATGTCATCAGTGGCGACTTGCCCGCCATATGCGGCGAGAAACTGCTCAAAGGTGATGTTGGTCGGTTGAATTCCGAAACACAGCGTGCCCTTGGTATGGTCGGTGGCTGCGTTACAAGACGCGCCGAAGTGTTCCCAGTCGGTGGGCGCATCGTCAAGGTTCAGCGTTTTCAGCCAGTCGCGGTTGAACAGCATCACGCGCACGATTCCGCCAAACGGAATGCCGACAATCTGGCCGTTGGGAATGCGCCCAGCCTTGAGGATGAATGGATAAAGGTCGGCGCGGTCGGCTGCGTTCCACCCAACCGACTCCGCAGGATCGGCGATGTAGTCGTTCAACGCCGCCAGTGCGCCGCGTTGCTGGTAAATCGCTGCTTGCATTGGCGATGCCAGCACCAGCGCGGGCAGCGATTTGCGCTCGATCCCGGCGAGCACGTCAGCGTGCAACGCATCGACCGCGCGATGTTCAGGCACAACCGTGATGCCGTCGGGGTTGGCGCGGTTAAATTCATCGACAAGATCGAGCAACACCTGTTCCTGGGCGCCGCTGAGGGTGTGCCACGCGACGACAACCTGGCCCCTCTGTCCCGGTTGCCCTTGCTGCCCCTGCGGGGTCTGACCGCAGGCAACTAGCAAAACACAAACCAGGAGCAATAACACCGCCATATGCGCGCGGCGATAGACAGAATGTGTTGTCATGGGGTCGGAATGACCTGCAAGAATCCTTTCTTATCCTTTACCAGTTTTCCGGTCGGGATGAGTGTGTCGTGGGGTGAGATGAGAACCGCCTCATGCTCCAACGACCACTGCTGCCAGTATCGCTTAGACTCTATCGTTTGCATCGGCAGCACGTCGTAGGCCGTCACCCACGGCAAGCGGGCAAACTGGATCATATACGTTGCAAGGTCGCCCAGGATCAGCGTCGGCGCCTCCGGGGTGGCAACGATGACGCTCTGATGACCGGCGGTGTGACCAGGGGTTGGGACGACGCGCACATCGGGCGTAATGTCGGCGGGACCGTCCAGCAACGTGAGTAAACCCTGCCTCAGCAGCGGGGTGAAGTTCTCCGCAAAATAGGTGTTACGGGTGCGCTCGTTGGAATGCGTCGCGTCTTCGTACTCCTGGCGTTGCACGTAATAGCGCGCGCGCGGGAACGTGGGCTGGTATGCGCCAGATACGCCGGGCTCGACGCATTCTGTCGCCCAACCGGAATGATCGCCATGCAGATGGGTGAAGATCACCATTTCGATATCGGCGCGCCCCAGCCCGTGGCGGGCCAGATCATCGATCAGCGTGCCGTTTGGGCGGTGCACCTCGTACTGTGCAGCCCGAACCTCGTTGGGTTTGTCGCCCACGCCGCCATCCACCAGGATGTTGCGGCCATGATCGCGGATCAGCACACAGCGCAGATCCTGCGGGACGCGGTTGAGGTCGTCGGGCGGCAGCAGCCTCATCCATTTGACGCGCGGCACAAGGCCAAACGCGCCGCCGCCGTCCCAATAACTCACCCCGTCGCTGAGCAGTTCAACACTGATGTCGTGACTCATATAGACCCGGCTAAAGCCTCGACCTCCGGTTTAATCTCCAATCTCCAATCTCCAATCTCCAATCTCCAATCTCCACTCTCTAATCTCAATCTCTTCTGCTAAATTTCGCCTCTGAATTGGCGGGCGCCTTCGCAGGTGCAATGCTTCACTTTCTTGCCGCTGTTGCAGAAGGGGCACACGTCGTTGCGCCCGACCTTGTCCTTGGCTGCAACCTTCATTGGCGCGGGTTTGGCAGCCTCGCCGCCGCCCGATACCCTGAGGGGCAACCCGCGCGCTGGCGCGCGTTGCAGCAGCGGCGCCTGTTGCGCAGGTTGCTGGCGGCGTGGCGCAGGTTGCGATCCAGTGCTGAATTGCACGTTGAAGATGCGCTGTGACACGTTCTCGCGGATCGAGTCGAGCAGATCGTTATAGGTATTGCTGGCCTCGGTGCGATAAGCCACCAGCGGGTCGCGTTGGGCGTAGGCGCGCAAGCCGATGCCCTCGCGCAATTCATCGAGATCGGTCAGGTGGCGCACCCATAACTGGTCGACGCTCTGGATCAGGATTGAGCGGTCGCGGAACAACCGCACGCCGTCGACAAACGACTGGTTCACCGCATCGCGGTAATCGGCCGGGATGTTGTTGAGGGGCGTTGCCTCGATCTCTGGCGTGAGCGTCTCGCCGAGGTTGCGTTTCGCGTTGGTGTAGATGGCGCGCAGCAGCGCATCGCGACTGTCGCGCATCGAACTAAACGTCACGCCGCTCATCATCAACTGGGTGCGCACCACGGCTGCGAAGTCGGAAAGCCCGGAGCCGTAGCGCTTCTCGGCCATCTCATGCAGTTCCTTGGTAATCTCATCGCGCACGCCTTTCGTCCAGTGCTTGAAGTCGTAGTCCTTCGGCAGCGGCACGATCACGCGCACCTCATTAGCCAGCCCGAGAGTGTCCCATGTCTCGGTCGTGTCACCCTCGGTGTGCTCGTCGACGATGTCCTTGATCTCTTTGTTGACCATCTCCATCACGACGTCGCGCAGGTCATCCTTTTCCAGGATCGTGCGCCGTTGGGCGTAGATCACTTCGCGCTGCTTGTTGATCACGTCGTCGTACTGGATGACGTGTTTGCGCAGATCGAAGTTGTAGCCTTCGACCTTCTCCTGTGCCTGCTCGATGCTCTTGCTCAGGATGCCGTATTCCAGCGGGACGTCGTCTTCCAGCTTCAGGCGCGTCATCATTTCCTTGACGCGCTCGCCGCCGAAGCGCTGCATCAACTCGTCTTCGAGCGACACATAGAAGCGCGTGGAGCCGGGGTCGCCCTGGCGGGCGCAACGGCCGCGCAACTGGTTGTCGATGCGGCGCGCCTCATGGCGTTCAGTGCCAATGACATGCAGGCCGCCCACCGCCAGCACTTGTTTGCGCGCCTCGGCCATTTCGGCTTCGGCTTTTGCCAATGCCGCCTGCCACTCCTCGCGCGGCACCTCGGTCAGGTCGCGCCCGACCTTGCGAAAGGTCTCGCGCGCCAGACCCTCGGGGTTGCCACCGAGCAGAATATCGACGCCTCGGCCTGCCATGTTCGTTGCAATCGTCACCAGGCCGGGCTGGCCGGCCTGCGCGATCACGTAGGCCTCGCGCTCATGCTGCTTGGCATTCAACACCTGATGCTTGATGCCTTTGCGATCCAACATGCGGCTGAGCATTTCACTCGTCTCAATCGCGATCGTGCCCACCAGAATCGGGCGGCCGAGCTGGTGCACCTTAGCGATCTCTTCCACCACCGCTTTGAATTTCGATTCGCGCGTCTTGTACACCAGATCCGGATAATCGAGACGACGGAAGTACTTGCGTTGCGTCTTCGGGTCAATGTACACGTTAATCGGCGTGCCGTCGAAGAACTTGTCCTTCTGCTCGACCAGTTTCTTCTGCGAGGCCTGGTATTCGATGTGCGTCGGCAGCGGCACAACTTCAAGGTTATATATCTTGAAGAACTCCTCAGATTCGGTCAACGCCGTGCCGGTCATGCCCGACAGTGTGTCATACATGCGGAAGAAGTTCTGGAAGGTAATCGTCGCATAGGTGAACGATTCGCGTTGCACCTTCACCCCTTCCTTAGCCTCGATGGCCTGATGCAACCCTTCGCTGAACCTGCGGCCATACATCAGGCGACCGGTAAATTCGTCGACAATGATGATCTCGCGCTTATCGCTGATCACATAGTCGCGGTCGCGCTCGTAAACCGACCAGGCGCGCAAGGCGTTGTCGAGATACGGAGTCATCTCGGCGCTCTCCGGCCCGAAAAGGTTTTCGATGCCCAGAATCTTCTCGACCTTGATGATGCCTTCCTCGGTCAGCGTCACGTTCTTCGACTTAATGTCGATGATGTAGTCTCCGTCCGGCTCCTTTGGATCGTTCTTCTTGCTCGGTTCCAGCCGGCGCACGATCTCGGCAAAGCGCTTGTACATTGGCGACGGCTCGTCGGCAGCGCCGCTGATGATTAAAGGGGTGCGCGCTTCGTCGATCAGCAGGTTATCCACTTCGTCGATCACCGCGAAGGCAAGCAACGGTTGACCTTCCTCATCCACGCGCTGCACGCAGTCCAGCAAATCCTGGTTCATGTTATCGCGCAGGTAGTCGAAGCCGTATTCGTTGTTCGTGCCGTAGGTGATGTCGCACTGGTACGACTGCGCGCGTTTTACCGGGCGCAAGCTGATCAGGCGGTCGTCCTTTGCTGGATAGGTGGGGTCGTAGATGTACGACGAATCGTCGGGGCGGCCTTCGCCCGCCGACTGAATGATGCCGACGGTCATCCCGAGCGCGTGGTACACCTGACCCATCCACTGACCGTCGCGCTTGGCCAGGTAGTCGTTTTGGGTGACTAGGTGTGCGCCCTGACCGGCTAGCGCATTCAGATACAGGGGAGCGGTTGCGACCAGTGTCTTGCCCTCACCGGTGCGCATTTCGGCGATCTTGCCCTGATGTAACAGGGCGCCGCCGACCAGTTGGACATCGAAATGGCGCATGCCGGTGGTGCGGCGAGAGGCCTCGCGCACGGCGGCGAACGCCTCGGGCATCAACTGATCCAGCGTTTCGCCTTCAGCCAGGCGTTGGCGAAAGTCATCGGTTTTCGAGCGCAATTCGGCGTCGGTCAGCTTCATCATCTCCGGTTCGAGCGCATTGCACCGCTCGATCATGGAGGACAGGCGGGCAAGCGCCTTGTCACTGTCGCTGCCGACCATTTTGGTAAACAGGTTCTTTAACATGTGAAATTCAAGACAAGACTAACTAGAGGCAGGCGGTTAACCCGCCCAGAGACCATAATGATTATCGGACGTATACGAAGATGGATTATAACAGCCGGGGGTAAACAAAGTCTTAGAATGGATGGCGCGGGCATCACCGTCTGATTTGAAAGTCACTAACTTGCGCTCTGGCGCGACAGGACTATAATTTTCTTATCGGTTCTCAAAAGGTCGACTGAGTCGTAATGCGCGTAAGTAATGGGGTGTGTCTTCTTCTGTCATCTCAGGTTGACCCTGATTGTGGAACCGGACGATCTGCACAAAGGTAATTTGTGCGAAAAAGATACAAGGAGTCAGCAATGCAACGAAAAACACTTTCCGCTCTTATGGCAGCAGTCGTAGCTCTGGCAACGTTCGCGCTTGCAGCGCCAAGGCCTGCTAACGCTAACTTCATCTCGCATTTTATCAAGGATCAGCAGTGGACATTCGGCGCTGATTACATCCATATCGAATTCACCACTGACCCGTATTTCAACCCATTAGAATACGTGACACTCACCCAGAACGGGCAAGTGATCATGCAAACCACAAGCAACCTTCACTTTGAGAAAGAGTGCAGCCAGGTTGAATGTCATTGGTCGTACACCAGTAACTTCAATGGAGCTGCGATGTTCCCAGACTGCACTGTCATCAGCATGGAGATATTCAACGGGCTTGATCTCAATCGCGCGCCAGCGCCGGCGGCAACAACTGCGACACTGACCTACGCGACCTCGTGCGTGACAATCGGCAGCGTCCGTGGGATGGCGTTTGAAGACAAGAACGCCAACGGCAAATGGGACGCCGGTGAACCTAGCCTGGGCGGTATGTGGTATAAGGTCACCGGCGGCGGTGACTGGTACGTGTGCGGTTATGTCGGCGACGACAACACTTACGGCGTGACCGTCAAGCCTGGCGTGTACTACGTCATTCCAGTTGCGCCGAAGGGCTACCGCGCCACCACACCAAACCTCATGACCGAAGTGAAGCGCGGCGATGACGGCATCTGGGTCTCGCTGAGCAACAACATCGGCTTCGTCAAGGACGACAAAGCCGTTGGTGAATCGTGCGACCAGTACCACCCAGCGCGGTAAGCAGTAAACATCCCGACGCGATACGAAAACAGCAAGTCCCGCCCACGACGGCGGGACTTGCTGTTTTCCCATTAGGGGCAGCGTCAGTTGTGCCTGTAGTTGTATCTATGGTTGTATCTATGGTTGTATCTATAATAGAGCAGTGTGCGAATCCAGGCACATGATGCGGGAAACGGTGATGACCGCAAAGGAAAGGCAAAGCGCCTATGAGCAGCCGCACAAACGTTGGTCAGCCCACAGCAATCGATTTCGAGTCCGACTTTCGCATCTCTACGGCATTTCTGGTCGCGACGCTTGCCCTGAGCGGGATCATCATCATCTACCTGGCCAATCTGCCGCAGGAGTATGCACATCGCATCATTATCCTTGTGTCAGGCTGTCTACTGTTCGTGCTGGCGCCTGTCATTGCATGGCTGGAACGGCTCTGGCAGCGATTAACCCGTTTCTCCGTCATCCTGTTACTGGCTGCCAGCGCACATATGATGAGCTTCTGGTTCGGAATTGAAATGTCTTTGATCCTGACGCCAATCACGGTGGCACTCTGCGCTGCCGTAGTGGGTATCAGACTTACCTTTGTTCTGGCGGTTCTCCAGACTGCGGTAGTACTGGTGTTGCCTAATGCGTACGGGATAACTGTATCGCCTACAGTGAGCAGCATCGCCCTCATTGCTATCTGGGCAATCTATGCGGTAATGATTGCGGTCTATTCTCCGATTCGGCGCGTCGGGCAGTGGGTCGAGGAATACTACTGGCAATCGCGCCGGCTCGCGGACGATACGCAACAACACCGCGAAGGATACGAGCGCCTGGTGAAGGATCTGGCTCAGGCCAACCTGCAATTGACTCGCCTGAACGCAATTGCGCAGGCTATGCGCCTTACGGCAGAATCTGCCCGCACGGCCAAGGAGAAGTTCGTGGCTAATGTCAGTCACGAACTGCGCACACCGCTGAATATGATCATTGGGTTCAGCGAAATGGTGTTGCAGACCCCGGAGATGTACGGAGGCAAGATACAACCCGCGTTATTATCCGACCTGGCTGTCATTCACCGCAATGCGGAGCACTTGACAAAACTGATCGACGATGTGCTTGACCTGAGTCAGATCGAAGCAGACCAAATGGCGTTGACGAAGGAGCATGTGCAGTTTGCCGAGATCATCGACTCCGCGACATTGGCCGTCCGCCCGCTGTATGAGTCGAAAGGCCTGTACATGAAAGTGGAAACACCCCCAGAACTGCCTGTGGTGTTCTGCGATCCAACGCGCATCCGCGAAGTGCTCTTGAATCTGCTCAGTAACGCTGGGCGTTTCACGGATTGCGGCGGTGTTCGAGTGTGTGTGGAGACTGACGGCGATGTCGTAGTCGTGTCCGTCGCCGACACGGGCGCCGGTATCGCCTCCAAAGACATGGGCAAACTGTTCCAGCCGTTCCAGCAACTGGAAACGACGATGCGACGGTCGTATGGCGGAACAGGATTGGGGCTCAGCATCAGTAAGCGTTTTATCGAGTTGCATGGTGGAACAATCTCGGTCGCGAGCGAGCCGGGGGTAGGAACGACTATCACTTTTCGCCTGCCGGTCATTCCACCCGCGCCATTGAGCGGTGACTCTTCGCGCTGGCTGAGCCCTGACTGGGACTTTTTACAGCGCACATACTCCACAGCGGCGCCCACGCCGGTCACCCGTCCGCGGCTGCTTGTTCTGGAGTCCGGCGAAGTGATGCGGCGCTTGCTCACGCGCTATATGGAAACGATTGAGGTCGTGGCTATCCCATCTATTGGACAGGCGATGGATGAAATGCAACACACGCCTGTTTTGGGGCTGATCGTCAACAGCTCAACTATTGAGAAGGGACTTGAATTGCTTAAATCCTCAGCGCCGCTGCCCAACGGCGTCCCCGCGATCGTCTGCCTGATGCCTGACATCCACGACTCCAGCGCGGGCATGGGTGTGTCTGATATCTTGATCAAGCCTATCGGTCATGACGCGCTACTGGCTGCGCTGGATCGGTTGGGGATAACCCAGGGCACAGTGCTGGTGGTTGACGACGAGTCAGATGTGCTACAGCTATTTGGCCGCATATTGGCGTCTTCCAAACGCAGTTATCGTGTTCTGTTGGCCAGGGACGGTGTAGAGGCTTTGAGTATCATGACGGAAATACAGCCGGATGTGATATTGCTTGACCTTGTGATGCCTAACCTGGATGGTTTTGAAATGCTTTCCACACTCAGGGAGTCTCCAGCGTTATCCAGCATCCCCGTCATCATCATTTCGGCGCGCGACCCCATCGGCCAGCCGATCATGAGCAACACGCTGGCGATCATGCAGGAAGGGGGATTTTCGACTCGCCAACTGCTAGCTTGTATCAGTGCAGTGACACAGATCCTATCTGCGCCCCAAGATGCCGCGCCAATGCTGCGAGAAGCACCGAGCGCTTGATCGGTTTTCGGATGAATTCTGCAGCGCCTAGCGCATAGGCGAGATCTTTCTGCGGCACAATCGTGCTCACAATAATGGGCACGTTCTGTAGCCTGGGGAGATTGCGAAGCTGTCCCAACAATGCCCACCCATCTTGTTTGGGCATCATCACGTCGAGGACGATTGCGTGAGGATTGATGTGCTGGATCAGCGCCAGCGCCTGCTGCGCATCTTCAGCGCCCATGAATTGGTATGGCGTGCCGTGCAGGTACCGTTGCAGCAACTGCCGCGCGTCGGTGTTATCGTCGACCACCAGCACAGTGAACAGCTCGGCGACCTGAAACTCTACTGTGGCCTCAAATGCCGGAGGTGAGATAGACGGAGACTGTGCGACTGGGGTTTCACCAGGGGACGTGGCGTGTAATGTGCACGCGCAGAACTCCAGGAGTTGGCGCGCCATCTCAAGTGTTTCGCGGTAATCGCTGTATTTTTGCAGCGGTAAGTCTGGAGAAGAAATCGCCTGCAGGTTGATGTAGACGCGCGAAACGTCGTAGTAACTGCGCACACAAAGCTGCCCGTTTGTGGCATATTGTGTGGCAACGCTCGTGATATTAAAAAGCGCCTGCCGTAACATTGGCACTTTTACCGATACCGGCGGCAAGCCTTGGCCTTCAATATAGGTTGCAGAGGTGTGAAACGCGGCCAAAAGGGGTTGAAAGGTATCGAGTACTTCCTGGATCACTTCGCCAAGTTGGATAACCTGCACCGCGGTTGATCTGCTTAACGACTCCAGTTCCTGTGCGGTAGATGGCCCGGTCGAGTCATGTGACTGCCTGCCGGCAGCCGGTTGAGGCAGTGCGGAGAGCAGGTTAGTTTTGTCGCCCACATGATGCACAGCCCATAAGCGTTCAGCCAGCACATCATGCGCGATTTTCTCCTCGCGCTGCAATTGCCGGATGCTCAGACCCAGATCCAAGGCTACTTCGTGTTGGGTCAATTGATCTGTATAGCGGCGGCGCAACACCTGGTAGACGCGCCACCCCCGCGAACCAGGCGGCGCTGGTTCGCCCGGCTTAAGCGTCTCAATTGCACTGATCAGTACGCGACGTAACGCAGTAACCGGGTCGCTTTGTTTATCGATCCCCAGCAGGACCGCCAGAATGCTGTTGCCTAGAACAAGCGGGTCGTAGAGCGCGGATAGAGCGCGCTGCAGCTCATGGGTAAATTGCTCCTTCGCTTGCTCAAGCTCCGTGGCCATTGGCGGAAAGTATAACAGAGCGCATGTCGCCTGAATGTCACCTATTTGGCGTGAAAACAGTGCGCCTAAATCTCAGATCGAATATACTCATTTTTGCTTTAGTTCCTTGTCTTGTCGCATTCAGTATTCCAAGTGTTTCGATCGTTTCGCAAATAGGAGGATAGGATGTCTAACGTGACCAACCGAGTCAGCCGGCGCACTTTTATGAAAAGTGCTGCCCTTGTGGCGGGAGGCGCTTTATTAGCCGCCTGCGGAGGCGCCGCAACCCCACAGCCTACATCACCGCCGGTCCAAAAGGCAGCAGAAGCCGCCACCGCGGCGCCAGCGCCAACTGTGGCGCCCAAGCCGGCCGGTCCGCAGGCGCTCAGATTAGGCGTCTGGGCCGATGTGCAGGACGCCTCCGTTTATTCCCAGATGCTCCTCAACTTTATGGCCAAACAGAAGGACATGCAGGTGACGATGGAGCAATACCCCGGCGATTATTATGCGAAGATGCAGGCCAACTTTGCAGCGGGTAATCCGGCTGACGTGCTGTATTTCCAGGGCTGGATCATGCCAGCTTATGCCGAAAACAAGGTGATTATGCCGTTGGACGACATTATCGCCAGTGCCGGCATCGGGTCTAAGTTTTACGCGGGCGCCAACTACGAGAACCTCACCAAGTGGCATGGCAAGACTTACATGACCCCTACCGATGTGGGTTCGTTGTCCATTTTCTACAACAAGGACTTGTTCGACAAGAAATCGGTGCCGTATCCTAAGAAAGGCTGGACGTGGGTAGATTTCCAGCAAGCTGTCCAGAAGTTGTCCTTCGAGGAGAAGGGCGTCAAGTACTATGGATGGGCGCAAGCTGGCGGTTGGAATGGCTCGTATGGACGCGTCGATGCCTTCTTACGCCGCAATGGGTACCTTGAATGGGACCAGATCATTGAGCCAAAGAAAGCCATGTGGAACAGCCCGGACGTTGTCGACACGCTCCAGTTCCTGATTTACGATGCGATCAAGAACAACTGGTCGCCCAGCCCTGATGTGATTGCCGGCGGCGGCGTGGGCGTGGATACTGGACGCTGCGCAATGGTATTTGAAGGGCCGTGGTATATCCCCCAGTTGTGGGGCGATCTGGCAACCATGAAGGACAAGGGCGGCATTAACTTCGACGTGGAAGAGCCGCCTGTTGGAAGTACTGGAAAGAACACGACCTTCGGGCATGTCCACGGGCACTGCATTGCAACGGATTCTAAGAACGTGACCGGCGCGACGCAGTTGATTACCTACATGCTGAGTGATGAAGGTCAGACCGTTATCGCGAACGGCGGGCGCATGACCGGTCATCCGGACAATATCGATAAGATATGGGGGCCGATTGTCAGCAAGAAGTTCAACTTCAAGAACATCGCTGCCTTCTCCAATGGCATGCGCGAAGGCGCGACGCCATTGATTATGGGTCAGGGAACCGAGTTGAATGCCTATGGCGGTGGCCCGATTAATAAGTTGTGGGATCAGTTGCTGGGTCTGCAAAAGACCGCTAAAGATGCTGTGGCGGAAGCCAATGACGGCATCCAGGCGCTACTGGACGACTACTGGAAGAGTCGCAAGTAGACGCTTCGGCAGTTGATAAATGTCGGCTGGGACAAAGAACAGGGCAGCAAAGCTTGTTCTTTGTCCCAGCAGGTCTGACACTAAGTGACTGGTCATAAGTCCTTACCAAGCTTCGGTATTTGAACTTGTATTCATGGTTTAAGGAGGCAGGATAGTGGCTTCGATCGCAGCCAGTCCAGTTCGGCGCGCGCGTGGGATGTCCGCGGCTCGACGCCAGGATCTCTTCTACGGCCTGCTCTTTGCCAGCCCCTTCATTCTGGGTGTCCTGATCTTCTGGATCGGCCCCATGTTGTACTCCATATTCCTTGTTTCACAGGACTGGAATTTGATCACGGCGCCAAAGTTTGCCGGGTTTGGTAACTTTGAGCGCATGTTCAGCGACCCGTTGGTGAGCCAATCGCTAAAAGTCACCGCTTATTTCACCTTCGTTGGCGTGCCGCTGCAACTCCTCACCGCATTCTGCCTGGCGCTCATGTTAAACCGGCCCATTCGCGCCCAGGGTATCTACCGGACGATCTACTACTTGCCGGCCATCACCCCCGCTGTCGCCAGCGCTGTCGTGTGGGTGCAGATCCTGAACCCAGACGCAGGCGTCCTCAATGCTATCCTGCGCGTGTTTGGCGTCACGCCCGTGAAATGGCTGTTCGATCCAGTAGCGGTCATCCCGGCCTTCATCCTGATGAGCCTGTGGTTCGTCGGTCCGCAGATGATTATTTTTCTGGCGGGACTTCAGGGCGTCCCCAAGGAGTTAATTGAGGCAGCGGAGATTGATGGCGCAAATACCTGGCAACGCTTTTGGAGCATCGTTGTGCCCATGGTTTCGCCGATCATCTTCTTCAACCTCGTGGTTGGCATTATCGGCACATTCCAGGTGTTTACCCAGTCATACGTCATGACGAGAGGCGGGCCGCAGGACCAGACGCGCTTTATGGCGTTGTACATTTATCAGAACGGATTTGAGTTATTCCGCATGGGTTATGCGGCACTGTTGTCATGGGTGATATTTGTTATAGTCCTCTTTTTTACTGTCATCCAATTCCGTCTGGCTACCAACTGGGTTTTCTACGAGCGGTAAACGGGTTCTCCGATCCTATCAAACTATGAGGAATCATCTATGAACTTGGCACAAGCCGATTCACCCTCCTCTCAATATGGCAGGCAGGCTGGCAAAAACGTGTTGACGCCGCGACGTGTCCGGCGCGCGGTCGGGCGCGGACTTGTGCACATCCTCATGATCCTTCTGGGGATCACCTTCCTGATGCCGCTGGCATGGGTGCTAAGCACTTCATTGAAATATCGGGCTGAGGTTTTCGTGCAGCCCATCCAATGGATACCCAGTGATCCGCAATTCAGCAACTATCTTGAAGTATTCAGACTCGTGCCGTTTGGGAACTTCATCTTCAACTCCTTCTATGTGACCATCATGGGCACAGTCGGGGCCGTGCTAAGTTCGGTAACCGTTGCCTTTGCTCTTTCACGCATCCGCTGGCCAGGACGCAATATAGTCTTCGCTGTTTTGATGGCCACACTCATGCTTCCAGGCATCGTCACCCTCGTGCCCGTCTTTGTCATGTTTTCACGCATCGGTTGGGTCGGCACGTTCTTTCCATTGTGGGTGCCCTCATGGTTCGGCGGGGCTTTTTACATCTTTTTGATCCGCCAGTATATGATGACCTTGCCGATTGAGTTGGACGAGGCCGCCAGGATTGATGGCGCGTCGCATTTCAGGGTCATGTGGCAGGTAATCATCCCATTGTGTGGGCCGGCTATTGCTTCGGTCGCGATCTTTGCATTCCTCGCGCACTATAACGACTTTATCGGCCCGCTGATCTACATCTCGAAGAATGAAATGTATACGCTGCCGGTCGGCTTGTTGTGGATCCAGGGGCGCTACGGCAACTTCTGGCATTTGGTGATGGCAGCTTCGATGATGTCCATTGCTCCTATCATTGCACTCTTCTTCGTTGCCCAACGTTACTTTGTGCAGGGCATTCAGTTTACCGGTCTCGCAGGTCGTTAAAGGGTGACCGGGGCAGAGCGTGGGCTTTTCCTGGTTCACGGTTTCCCAAACGCGGCGATGGCGTCGGCAATGATCGGGTAGCTGATGCGCCACACGTCGGGTGGGACGTTCTCGGATATCTGGATCTGCAGCCGCCCGGTGTGACCGGCAGCCGCGAGGATGTCGTCCGCGACCACCCGAATCCGTTCCGGGGTCTCGATGTGCACCGATGACGGGAAGTTGAGCCACAGCCGCATGTCAGGCCACAGGTTCACGGCCTCCGCGACAGTCGTGTCGCCGTCGGGTGTGGGCGTGAAGGAGTCGAGGCCGCCCACTTTGGATCGCGCGATATCCTGCCACAGCGGCTTTAACAACCCGTCCATGTGGATAAGCAGCGGGGCGTTGCGTTCAGCCAGCATGCCGCCCAACTCGTTGTATTGCGGCACGCAGTAGCGGCGGAAGCGCGCTACGCCGATGGCAGGCGCCGTGATGTTGTCTACGATGACGATAAACGGCGCAGGCGAGCGATAAGCGATCTCGTTGATCGCGCGCGCGCGTTGCTCCAGCAGTTCAACTGTGTGCGCCACGTGGTCGGCGTAATCACCCAGGTGCATCGACAACGCTTCCAGCCCGACCCACTCGACCCAGAGCTGCTGGTAGGGCGTGCGTTCCACTTCCGCCTTGGGGAAGCCGTCGTCGCCCAGTTCGACGCAGTCCTGTAGGTAGCGATCATAGTTGTCGGTGATGACGGCGTCTTCGAGGTAGCTCCAGAACACCTCGTAGTCGCGCGGCGTGTCGATGTAGTGCTTGCGCACGGTCGAACTGTCATATACTGGCTCGAACAAACGCACTTCATGAATAGCGCCTTTCGGGGTGTGCAGTGTGGTGCGTTGGCACTTGGTTCCGCCATCCATGAAGAACTCGTGCTCGAAACGGCAGTGCGGGTGCTTCGAACGGAAGATCGAGCAGAAGCGGATGATGCCGATGTTACCGTGGCCCAGCAGGTTGAAGGCATCCTGCGGCGGGAACATGATCTCATATTGCGCAAAGGGGACGCGATCGTGTTCGCGCCCCTGGATCACTGCGAGCATGCGCTCGCGCATCGTCATTATTTTCATGGCTGATTCCAAGTCTCCGGGCGCTAGTATAAATGAGACGCGCCGCAGGGTCACCGCCGCGCGATTGGCACATACGCAGCAGCATGCCCCACCGCGCAACTGTTGGTGGCGTTGCTCCACATGCCTTGTGCCTTGTAGCGGTGACCGTTGAGCGTGACATTGCTGCCATCCACATCCATCGCGCCGAAATTCTGGTTGCACAGGTCGCCAATTTTGCCGCCGTGAATTCCGTTATCGTGCCAGCCCAGCGGCGGTCCCCACACGGTAGATTCGGCGACTAACGGATCGTTCGCGGTTTCAAATTGTTCGTGCGCCAGTGTGCTGATTTTCCAACTGTACAATACCTTCACCAAACCGGGGAACATAAAACAGGGCTTATCGAGTAAAGTTGTGGTCGACGAAAACCTAAACTCACACAATGAAACCTTTGGCAGAAATCATATCACTCAGAGCATCCATCGCATGAACCCCGACCACAGCATCCCGGCCTTTAGTCATTTGAGATCGTTACAACCAGGAGATTTATGGAAATTACCGAAGCATTGACCTTTGACGATGTGCTGCTCACACCGGGGTACACCGAAGTGGTGCCGGCACAGGTGAGTGTGCAGGCGCGGCTGACGCGCGACATCACCTTGAACGTGCCGATCCTGAGCGCCGCAATGGACACCGTCACCGAAGGGCGCATGGCTATCGCGTTGGCGCGCGAAGGTGGACTGGGCGTAATCCACCGCAATATGACGGTCGATCAGCAGGTCGAAGAAGTGGACAAGGTGAAGCGCAGCGAGAGCGGCATGATCGTCGACCCGATCACGCTCCCACCCGAAGCGACGCTCGCCGACGCCGAAGTTCTGATGAACCACTATCGCATCAGCGGCGTACCAATCACGCGCGACGGCGTCCTCGTGGGCATCCTGACCAACCGCGACGTGCGTTTTGTCGAGCCGCAGGATCGCGACCAGCCGGTGGCGCGATTCATGACCAGCGAGAAACTGGTTACCGCGCACGTGGGCACGACGCTGGAAGAAGCCAAGGCTATCCTGGGCAAGCATCGCATCGAGAAGTTGCCGTTGGTGGATGCGCAGGGGCGCCTGAAAGGACTGATCACAGTTAAGGACATCCAGAAGAAACGCGATTATCCCTACGCAGCATTGGATGCGCGCGGCCGGCTGCTATGTGGCGCCGCAGTGGGCGTCGGCAGTGACGCAGTGGCGCGGGCGCAGGCGCTGATCAGCGCTGGAGTGGATGTGATGGTGATTGACACTGCGCACGGCCATTCGAAAGGTGTGCTGGAAGCGATCACGCGCATCAAGAACCTGGGCGGCAACATCTGCATCGTCGCAGGAAACGTGGTGACGGCGGAAGGCACGCTGGCGCTCATCAACGCTGGGGCCGATGCCGTGAAGGTCGGCGTCGGCGCGGGCAGCATCTGCACAACGCGCATCGTTTCCGGCGCGGGCATGCCGCAGATCACGGCCATTCAAAACTGTGTCGAAATTGCAACGAAGCACGACATCCCGCTCATCGCCGACGGCGGCATTCGCTACAGCGGCGACATCGTAAAAGCGCTGGCCGCTGGCGCATCGACCGTGATGCTGGGCAGCCTGATGGCAGGGTTGGATGAATCGCCCGGCGACGTCGTTTTGTATGAAGGCCGGCGGTTCAAGGATTATCGCGGCATGGGCTCACTCGGCGCGATGCAAGGCTTTGGACGCGACCGCTATGGCACGGGTCAGACGGGCGGCAAGACCGTGCCGGAAGGGATCGAGGGGCGCGTGCCATTCAAGGGATCGTTGCGCGATTACGTGTTTCAGCTCGTCGGCGGGTTGCGCAGCGGGATGGGTTACGTAGGCGCCGAAGACCTCGATCAGTTGCGCAGCAAGGCGCGCTTCGTGCGTGTGACGCACGCCGGGTTAATAGAGAGCCACCCACACGACGTTATCGTCACGAAGGAAGCGCCAAACTATGGCGTGGCGGCGAGTTAATAGTCGTTTGCACTGCCGCCTGAAGCCGCGTGTCCGATGTCTGACAAATCAGTCAGAGTTATGCAGCAGTTGGCATCAGTTATCATTGATCCTGGATGATTTCGCATGTATTGGTTGAGCAGGGTGAATAATGGCTGATGCTGAACAGTATTATCAGGGTTTGAGTGAGGATCACAAGCGCATCTATTTCTCGCAGCGTTACTACTCCGAGAAGGTGGCAGCGCTCGAAGCAAAGATTGCGGAGTTGCAGAACCGGCTGAGCGGGCATACGCCTGCCGATTCGTCGACAACCGAGGAACTGGCCGTAGCGCGAGAGAGAATTGCAACGCTAGAGTCACGCGTCGCGGAGCTGACGCAACCGAGTGCTACGCCAGAGGCTGCTGGTGACGCCGTGAAAGAAGACGCAAAAGAAGACAGTAAACAGGCCGCGCGCAAAACCAAAGGGCGCAAGAAGGGCGACGCTGATAACAGCGATGCCGAAGGCGGATAACCCTCACAGCAACGCGGCGTTTGGAGCAAGGTTGAATGGTATCCATCTATACACCGCGCGAGCGCATGCTGGCCGCATATGAAGGGCGATTTTCCGACGTTGTGCCGGTCGCGCCGGAGTTCTGGTACTACATCCCGGCAAAACTGCTGGGATTGCCGATGTGCCAGTTCGAGCTCGACGTGCCGCACTGGCAGGCCTTGCAGCACACCTTCAAGCATTATGCCTGCGAAGGCTGGGGCATCGTGGCGCCTGGCACGCCCGCGCTGACGGAACAACAACGCTCCGCCACGCACCGGTTGGACGACGGGCGCTACGAGCAGGTAAACACCATCACCACCGGCAGATACAGCCTGACTTCGCGCACCGTCTTCGACGCGCATGAGCCCTCATGGCTGACCGAGCGCTATATCAAGAACTTTGACGCGGACTGGCCGATGTATGCAAACGCGACGCTTGTCGCGCCCGAAACACTCGACTGGCGTCCGGTTCAGAGCGCGCTCGATCAGGTCGGCGAGGACTACCTGCTCGAGGTTTTTGCCGGGTTCCCCTTTGTGGATTACGCCGGCACACAGCGCGAAGGCGGCCTGCAGCAGGTTATCTTCGACCTGATCGAGCGCGAAGGTGAGATGCGCGCGTTGCAGAAGCGCCACATTGAGCAGGTGACGGGGTTGATTCGCGCTGCGTTTGCGCATACCACGGCGCGCGCGATCTTCATCGCGTCGTCGTGGTCGAGCATGTCGCTGCTCAGTCCGGCGATCTGGCGCAAGTGGGAGAGGCCGCTCCTTATTGCTGCGATCGAGGCTGCACACGAGTGCGGCGGGTTGATCCACC
Organism: uncultured bacterium; assembly: GCA_903921365.1. GTDB lineage: Bacteria > Chloroflexota > Anaerolineae > J036 > Brachytrichaceae > CAIXPS01. The sequence continues at coordinate 20,662 of CAIXPS010000330.1, forward strand.
ATCACTTTCATGGCCGCTGCATGGCCATCCTGCCCGACCTCGCTGCGCTTGGGCTCGATTGCATCTGCCCGTGGGAGCGACCACCCGGCGGTGACGTGACGAACCTTGCGGCGGTGCGGCAAGCGCTAGGTGAGCATACAACGTTCAACGGCAACGTCAACACCGTCGAGACGCTCATCCGAGGGACACCGGCGGACGCGCACCGCGAGGTGCAGGAAATCCTGGCCGCCTACGAGGGATCGCCGCGCCTGATCATCGGCACGGGCGACCAGGTTGGCGCTGAGACGCCCGACGACAACATCCACGCCATGATCGCCGCCGCGCGGCGGTAGCGCGCCGCGCCAGCTATCGCCTACACGGTCATGGTTTTTGTCAATCTAACTTGAACTGAGCTGTCGCTAGTCGCTTGTCTCAAATTTCTAATTTCTAATCCCAATTCTTATGACTTACCAAACACATCCAGTCGATATTGCCGGCGTACATCGTGAACTCAGGTTGATGGAAGTTGCGCCTGGCGTGCGCATAGCGGTTTTAAACATCCTCGGCGACACCGAGTTGACGCAAGCCGCTGCGAAGGCGCTGGTGAAGCAACTTCCGGCGTCCGCCAACTATCTGGTCACCGCCGAAGCCAAGAGTATCCCGCTCGCGTATGCGATGTCTGTCGAAAGCGGGCTGCCGTACATCGTGCTCCGCAAGTCGTACAAGCCGTACATGGGCGACGCCCTCTCCGCCGAGACGCTATCGATCACGACGAACAAACCTCAGACGTTGTTCCTCGATGAGATGGATCGCGATCGCATCAAGGGCCGTAACGTGGTGGTCGTCGACGACGTGATCAGCACAGGCAGCACCTTGCAGGGCATGCGATTGATCATGGGCAAGGCTGGCGCGAACGTTGTCGCCGAAGCCGCAATCCTGACTGAGGGCGACCGCGCGAAGTGGAGCAGCGTGTTGTCACTCGGGCATCTGCCGGTGTTCCTCGAAGAAGTGAAGTAACTCAAGACCCTTGCGAAGGTTGGTTACAGGTGATGGTACCTGAGCGTTACCCTTCGCAAGGGTTCGCGCGCATCAACCTTGCGAAGGGTCGCCTTTAGGCGGCGTTATCGACAGGTAACCTTCGCAAGGAGACTGGCGGTGAATGATGTGGATCGAACGACAGTTCTCAGGTGAGGATGACTCTTTGCGCATGATCGCGCTGGCGCGAATGCGCCCAGACGACAACCTGCATGTCGTCGATCTACCCTACCGGCTGTCGTCGTGGGCGCTCGATGACCCCTTGAGCATTCACCTGTGGGAGGATGCGACCAGCGGAAATCTCGTCATGTGGGCGATGTTGCAACCGCCGATGTGGACGCTGGACATCGTGGTGGGGTCTGCCGGTAGCGATCTTTACCGGCAGGCGCTTGCGTGGGCAGAAGGACGCGCGCGTGAGGTTGCAGATACCCCGTTTGGTCACCCCATGTGGTTTGTGAGTGTGTTCGGTGGGCAGAGCGAGCGCATCCGCGCGCTCCGCGAAGCGGGGTTTGCCGATCAAGGTAATGCGGGTGAGTATGCATGGTCGAAGGTGCTGTTCAGACGACCTGCGAGCACAGCGCCAGAAGCACAAGAGCTGCCAGAGGGATTTGTCATTCGTCCGCTCGCCGGTGCGGCAGAGGCGCAGGCGTATGTCGACCTCCATCGGGAAACATTCGAGAGTAAGAACATGACGCTGGAGTGGCGACAACGCGCGTTACGGCGGCCCGAGTACCGGCCAGAACTCGATTTGGTTGTCGTCGCACCAAATGGGCGGTTGGCGGCGTTCTGTATCTGCTGGTGCGACCCCGCCTTGCGCGCCGGGCACGTCGAGCCGATGGGCGTCGGCGCGGATTACCGGCGGCATGGGCTAGGCCGCATGATCTTGTGCGAGGGTATACGCCGACTCACCGAGTGTGGCGCAGAGCACATCTTCGTCGAGACCGACAACCAGCGCGACGCTGCGTACGGCTTATATCGCAGCGTCGGTTTCGAGGTTATCCAGGATGTGCGCGTCTATCGCAAGACTTACCCTACGTGACTCCCATCATCTGTTGTTCCTCAACTTGAAAGTGAGGCAGTCTGGCGTTCTTCGCTTCTTCGCGTTCAGTTCTCTGTCACCGGCCACCAGAATGACTCTCGTGGCTGGGTGGGTTTGAAGTCCAGCCGTTCGAGCCCGACATAGTGCAGCGTGGCGCGTTCCAGCAGCGAGAAGTCGTCCGGGTCTGCGCGGTTCAGGTTCATCGGCTCCTTCAACACGATCGGCGGGTTGCTCATGACGCGCGGGATGCCGATCACGTTCTGCGACGAGGCGTGCAGCATGAACGGGTGCAGTATGACGAAGTCGCCCGCCTTGCCGGTCAGCTCCACGAAGCGCGTGCATTTGCCG
>CAIXPS010000331.1 GCA_903921365.1 uncultured bacterium
CGAGTAGTGCCGAGTTACGCAACAGCTTCGCGGGCGGGTACTTGCGCTGGCATCAGGATGGCACGCGGTTGTACCTGGTGGCGAGTCCGCAGGGAAATGGCGCCAGTCTGGGTGACACCGAAGTGGCGCTGGTGCACACGGATGGTGGCGGTGTGCCGGTGATCGAGGCGCAGAACAGCCTGGGCGTGGCGGCGACGAAGAGCGTTTACCTACCATTGAGTTTGCGGTAGACACGTTATTCAGTTTGTTTCAGTCATAAAACAACGAGGGAACAGCGACAGGAGTGCAGACATGAGTAACCGATTGACATCCCGAGGAGTACGCCTGGCTTTTGCGATGGCGTTCATGGCGCAGTTTGTGGTTTCGGCAGGCCCTGTGAGGTCAGCCGGCAACTTGGATATGGCATTGACGTACCCAGTTAGAAACTCGGTGAAACTGTTAGCCCAGACCGTTCGGCCGCAGAATGCTCAGGTGAAATCCCCCACTTCATTGACAGGTACATGGCAGACGCTTACGACATCCAATAGCCAACTACCGGGCAACTATGTCGTCTCGCTCGCTAGTGATTTCCAGCAGAATATCCTCGCAGGCACTATGCCGGACGAGACAGAGTGCTATGGAGGCTTGTCTACCAACACACGCGAATTTGGTCTGAGCACTATTTATGGCGGCAGTGATATTGAAGACATACAAGTGTCAATGGAGAATCCAAGTGCCCATAAACCAACAGCACGGATCATTACATCTTTACCAAATGGCGACATCTGGTTTGGACCTCTGCAGTTTTATTACGGCATTTCATGCCTCACGCAAGCTCCGAGAGTTCTTCATCCTGACGGCACGTTTCAGGACGTTTATATTCCGATTGCTGACTTACATACATTAGTCGCCATTGCAGGCGATGCTGCGGGGAATATCTGGTTTGGTTCAGGCTATGGAGTCTATGTACTCCATCCGGATGGGTCCGGGCAGTCCTTCACAAGTAGCAACAGTGGATTGGTGAGCAGCTACGTTTTTGCACTGAGCGTTGACGCAGCACAGAATATCTGGGTAGGGACACAGTCCGGCGTCAGTGTATTGCATACGGATGGTACGTGGAGCACCTATACAACGGCAAATAGTGGTTTAGCGTCCAACTATGTTCGCGTGATCCGTTTTGGCGTTTCTGACGCTTTCTTTGGAACCGGTGAGGGTTTGAGCATATTGCATGCCGACGGAAGTTGGCAGTCATATACATATCAGAACAGTGGGCTAGGCACAATTCAGACCATGGCCATTGACGGCGCAGGCGATGTATGGCTCGGAACATATTACGGAGTCAGAGTCTTGCACACGGATGGTACATGGCAGATATACAACACTACTAATAGCGGCCTGACCGGCAACGATATACGCAGCATCATCGTTGATGCGGGACAGAATATCTGGTTTGGTACCTGGGGTGGGGGACTGACAGAGTATGGCAAACCAGGTTCGCAGTTTGATCGCATCAGTATGAGCCCTTCTGCGCCGATGACGGTTGAACTGTCCAGCCTGGTCTATATCACGGTGACCCTGAACGGCGCGACCCTCTCAGATGATGTGCGTGGAGCGCAATTAAGCATCTCAGCCAGTGGGCTGTCACCCGCTACGGATCAACCCGTGCGATTAGGATCGCTGATACCTGCTTCCAGTTACCGCCGGACTATCAGCACGGCAACCGGTTTTCAGTTTATTCTCAACTTGCCAATTACGTCGCAGGATGTGATTAGCGGTGAAGTGGTGATTGCGGCATTTCCATTTTATGCCAGCAGTGTCAGCACACATGCATCCTATCGTCTTGACGATCATCTTTTAACGGATAGCCAAACAAACTCCGTCTATAACCATCTCATTTATCCTGCGCAGACCGCTGTAGGGAGTTGGGGTGAATTGAGCAGTGGCGCGTATCTTCAAACCCGGCTGGCGCAAAGACAGGGAGGGATCGGTGTGGCTTTGTCGGGCTCGCTGGGGGATTTTGCAACAGTGACTGATGCCATGGGTCACTTTACGTTTACCCAGATTATCTCCGGAACCTATACCGCTGCTTTCAGCCACACCTTGTTCATCACCGCGGTCAGGCCGTTTACCGTTACCGGATCGATGCTGACTATCCCACCCGACACCGGGCTATGGGCCGGCGACATGAACCAGAGTAACACCGTCGATGATATGGATTGGTATATCTGTGCCGCAGCCAGCATCCCGGTATCTGACAGCAGCTTCGACCTTAATGGAGACCGCAACACCGATATTCGCGACTGCACGATTGTCGCCAGCAATATCGGCCGGGTGGACATGAGCACAACCAATGCACCCAGAAGCGGACTCGGCTCGCCGCCACTATACGCGAGAAGCGCACTGGCGCAAGAGGCTGCTTCCTGGGCGCTTACGCTTAAGCCGCTTGCGAGTGGCGATTGGAGTTTGCGCTCGAGCGGTGTGAATGGTTTCCTGTACGCGTCCGGGGCGCGACTGTCGCTGCCGGCAGGCGCGGCTATCTCGTCTGTGAACCTTGCGGGAGGATATGCCGGCGGTTTCCTGAACTGGCACCAGGACGGCGCCTTCCTGTATATCGTCGCCACGCCCGGCACACGTTATGTGCCGATGCGCGACACTGATATTGCAGTTATTCATCTGGCA
>CAIXPS010000332.1 GCA_903921365.1 uncultured bacterium
CGTGTGCTCTTCCGATCTGGAGTTGCTGATCGACATCTCTTTCATCTTTAGCGAGCCCTCATGCGCCAGCCCGTGGCGTAAACCAGAGCCGAGGAAGAATATACGATCGAAGCCGCGCCCGATCAACTCGGCAATCGGGGCATTGATCCGATCGAGATAGGCCGGCCCTTGCGTCGATACCTGCTGCAACTCACGAACCAGTGCGCCGTTGTGCGCAGCCACGCCTACGGTTCCCAGCGTTGCGACCAGCATGGCTGCGAATGAACGCGTTTGCGCCACACTTTGTTCGCTTGCGTTTGGGATGTACACAGTCATGTCCGCCAGCCGTTCGAGCGAGGTGTTCTTAGAAACTGTGATGAGTGCGATGGGACTGCCGCGATTTCCCTTGAGCAGCCTGCAAGCAGCAAGCAACTCGCTGGTCTCGCCGCTCCGGCTGACCGCAATGACCAAAGGCGTCACGTCGCCCGCCAAGGCATTATCGATATTAAACAGGATCTCGGATGAGGGTATGGCCAGAGCCAGCTTGCCGGTCAGGGAGCGATATAAGGCGGCGGCGGTCATATCCAGATAGTATGGTGAACCGCAACCGAGCAACACGACAGGTTTATCACTGTGCCGGGTAAAAAACGCCCTGAGGGTCTCTCTTTGCGCAATTACAGCATCAATAGCGGATTGCCAACTGACTGGCTGGCTGAATATCTCGGCTCGGGTAAATGCCCCGGCGGGAGCTGGTTTCGTATCATTCGAGTTTATGGATGTCATGTTATTTACCTTCGTGGGTTATATGAGGTGGAGATTATGCGCGATCTTTGCCTATACCGTGCCGTTGGGCGAGCAACGCGGCTTCGACCCGGCTGCGCACATGCAGTTTCTGCAGGACGGATGTGAGATAGTGCTTGACGGTTTTTTCCGCCAGGTTTAGCTCGATGCCGACCTCTTTGTTGCTCATACCGCGCGCGACCAGTTCCAAGACCTGCAATTCGCGTTCGGTCAGTTCAGAGAGCGGATCTGCGCTGGGTTTGTGCGTCATCTCACGCAGCAAGTTGCCAGCCATCTTCGGGGTGATATAGGCTTCGCCCCGTGATGCCGCCAGCACCGCCGTTACTATCTCGCCTGCGCCTGCGCCTTTGACAACATAACCGCCTGCGCCTGCTTTCATCGCTGCCATCAGATCGTCGCCTTCCTCCGATGCAGTCAGCATTACGATGCGCGTCTCGGGCACAAGGCGACTGACTTCGGCAGCGGCCTGTAGCCCATCCATACCGGGCATCGTGATATCGAGAAGAAGGACATCTGGGCGAAACTGTTGCGCCATCTGAACTGCCTGGCGTCCATTCTCGCCCTCGCCGACTACTTCGATATCAGGGTTATGGCTAAGAGTAAAGAGAACACCCTGCCTGAATAAAGGGTGATCGTCAACAACTAGAACGCGTATCGGTGACATAGGTGTCTATCCTACATCGATCTCAAGTTCAGTTGTCATCGTGTAGAGCGGCATTACGGCTTCGATCGTCGTTCCCTTGCCGGACGCCGACTGAATCAGAAGATGCCCGCCGAGGATCTCTGCCCGTTCCTGCAAGCCAGCCAGCCCGAGCTGCCGTCTTCCCAGGCGATCGGCGAGCTTTTCCGGGTCGAAACCGCTCCCATCATCGGTAATTGTCACCTGTAAAGTCTTGTCGTCGCAACTATAGGTTACGGATTGTCGTGTGGGATTGCCGTGGATGTGGCCATTATTCAACGCCTCCTGCACGATGCGGTAGCTGGCTGATTTCAACGCGTCGTGCCCAGGCATGGATTCCGGGCCTTCGACGGCTACATGCCGGCCAGTTTTGCGGCTGTAATCGCTGATGGCCTTGCGAATGGCGCCTGCCAGGTCCAGTTTCTCAAGGTCGGGCAACCGCAACCCGCCTGCCATGTTGCGGATTTCCTGCAATGAGCTTTGCAAAGCGGTGTGAATCAAGTTGAGGTCAAATGCAACGACCTCGGGGTCGGTTGGGGGCTTGTCCGGGCTGTTCTGCCATGCTAGAGCCTCCCTTAGCGGCTCCATGCGCATCAAAGCGATGCCAAGATCCTGCGCTGGGCCATCATGCAGATCTGCCCCAAGCCGCCGCATCGCCGCTTCGTTGATCTCTGCGGCGCGCACCGCAGCACTCTGAATCTGCTGGCGTGATTCCGCTAGATCAAGCTGCTGGCGCTGTATCGTATCGCTGCCTCGTTTGATTAGACCGAAAAGCATCACGTACATCAAAAACGTGGCAATGCCGACCACCACCCAACCCTGCAATTGGGCTTCCAGAATACTCTGGCGCAGCGAATCCAGCGACTGGTAGAAACTGGCGACCGCGATGATCTTCGCGCCTGTCGAATCACGCACCGGAAAATAGGTCTCAACCAGGTTTGGATACTTCTGCATCTCAGGCGGGGCGAAGTCGATCTGGCTGGTCAGGTGACTATGCACCTCACCCAACGCGGCATACTTCGTCCCCGGTGTGAGCATGTTGAGACCGGGCGTCATGGGAATGCTGGAGTAAATGAGTTGCCCTTCAGGGCTGGTGATGTGAAACGCCACGAAATCGCCTGTGCGCAGATTTGTCCGCAACATCTCATCCAGCATTATCTGATCCCCTGGGTCGGGTTGACCCAGGTCCATATTCCACAAGTGCGGGGCGATGCTGCTGTCGACAAACACGGAGGTGACTTTCATGTTGTTTTCCATCACCTGTTGTTCGATAGTGCGATTGATCCACCAGCCGACCACGATGGCGCCAATCGCGAGAATCAGACCGCTAAGCAACATGAATTGCGAGACCAGCGAGAGGCGCCTGAATGGGCCAATCAGCACGGTCGGAGTGGTAATGAGCAGCTTTCTTAACATCAATGACTATAGCCCAATCTTATACGAGTTTGGCCGGGTGTTCACCACAGATTCAGTTGTTGTGAGGGACGCCGGCCATCGAGCAGGATGAAGGGTGCTGCGCGCGACGCGATCACGCCAATTTTCTGCAGGTCGCGCAAGTTGCACAACTTGCCTTTTCTTCGCGCCGTCAGAATTTCGTTTACCCCTTTGGGTCCGACGCCGGGGATGCGCAGCAGCGCCTGCTTGTCCGCCTTGTTCACTTCGACCGGGGACTCACTCAGGTTGATCTGCGCCCAGGCGATCTTCGGGTCCACCTCAAGCGGCAGATTGCCGTTCTGGGTGAATGGCAAGTCCTCGAGATCGAAACCGTAATCGCGGAGCAGAAATGAGGACTGATACAGCCGAAACTCGCGCATCGGTTTTTCAGCAGGTCGGTTCTCCAATGGGGTATTGCTGACGGGATGGAAGGCTGAGTAATAGACCCGCGCCAGGTGCAGCCGCTTGTACAGTTCAGCGCTGATGCTCATGATCTCAACATCGCTCTCATCCGCGCCGCCAACCACCAATTGAGTCACCGTTGAAGGCCAATGGCCATTCCATCCGGCGTGGGCGCTTTGCGTGCTGCGGATATCTTCCACCCATTGCAGGGGTCGGAGGAGCTCATCAAAGAAGTTCTTATGCGGCGCCAACCGTGTCAGGCGGGCGGCGTTGGGCGCTTCAAGGTTGATCGAGACGCGATTGGCCAGCTGCATACTGCGTTCAACCTGGGCGCGATCCGCGCCGGGCATGATCTTGAGGTGCAGGTAGCCTCGGTAGTTCAGTTTGTGTCGCAGGATGTCGGCAGTGTCGATCAACTGATCCTGTGTGCGCACGCCCCCGCCAGCGATACCCGAACTGAGAAACAATCCTTCAGCTGCGCTTGTGCGATGCAATCCCATGAAGGCCCTGGCCATTTCGTCCGGTTTGAACGTCGCCCGCCGGAAATCGCGGCCGGCGCGAAATGGGCAGTAGAAGCAGTCGCGCTCGCAGGCTGAGGTTAACAGTGTCTTGAGCATCGCCATGTGTTTTCCGCCGGGCATGGCGGCATATGATATGCCGAGCGCGCGTTTCTTGGCATCAGATGAACTGGATTTGAGGGGACTACTTGCCGCATCCACTGCCTGCCGAAGTTCCGCGGGCGAACTTCCACATGGCGCGCGCGCATAGGCCGATCCCGGCCGTGTTGTGTTATATGGCGCCGGCGCTTCGCGCAACGTGTTCGATGAAGCGGCAACGGGTTGCACAGGCGTATGTTCCTCTGCCGGCTCAAGGTTCATGTAACTGGCGAATAATTCGAATTTGGCTGTTGCATCCATTACACCCTATTATAGAACAAATGTTCTTGGTAGCATAATAGCGTTCCTGGATCGTTTCATGGCGACGTGTGGGTTGATGCAGCGTATGTTGAAAGTCGGCATAGTGGTTGTGGCGATTGCGCTATTTGGCCTTAGTTTGCGCTGTATCGTTGCCAGTAACCTTGACAGCCAGACCGATGGCACTGTAATCAGGATACAACAGGATCTCGACAACTATGGTCAGGACAAAAGCTACTTCGTGTTTTACCAGTTTGGCGTTGGTTCGCGTATGGTCTATAACGGCGTGTATCTTCTTGAGAACCCAACTTCACTCGGCGATATGCCGCGGATGGAAACTTTTGTGAGCATACGCTACTCGCAACTTGACCCCGGTATCAATCGTCCGTTTTCTGATGACCCGACCGATCTCAGCCAGTTTTTTTATGCCGGCATATCTCTCATCCTGGGCGCCTGTCTGTTAATCGCCGGAGTCTGTTTGCGCTAATGACCTCCTGAGTTGGTTGTCATATGTTCTTTAATCGATCATCCTGGGTCGCAGCTGGCGAATCACTTCCAGAGAGGCCAGTCTCACGCAGGATCCATTCGACGCTGTCGCGCGCATTATTCTGGAATTGTCGCAGGATCAAGCTGCGGGCAAGCTCCGGAAGGCTCATGCGATAGAACTCGGCTGCGAGCGGACCTGTTGCATGGAGCACATAGTCCTCAGGATCGAGCAGCATGGTCGCGCGGATGATATCGGCGAGTGCCTGCGCCGAACCGCGTCGCACGGGCGCAAGCGGTGTGGATGGCTCAATGGACCACAACGGCAAGTGGACTGTATATGTCAGACCGAGTTCCTGCTTAAGCGCAGCCAGCTTTTCTATTGCCGCCGGTGAATAGGCGCCTGGAAAGAACAGGGATAAGTCGCCGCCGAGTTCAATCGCGCGGAAACCGCTCTCAGCTACTTTGCGCGTCAAATCGACATGTTCGAAACCAGCCACGCGCGCGAGCATATCCGGGGCTGGCAAGCCGTCAGGGATCAGCATCCCGATCTGCATCTCCATGATTCCAAAACGCATTTGTCTTCCTGATCATCCATATAGGGTAGGTAGTGTGATCTGATGATAATACGGATGACCAGGAAGGACGCTATGCCTGAATGAAAAGACCGCGCATATTGGGTGTGTAGTTGGGGAATACCTGGTCGAGTTTGGGGTTGTTCAGACGTTTGCTGACGACCTCCGCCAGGATGTCGCGGTAATCGGTGGTCACCGCCAGGTCGCCAGGCGCAGCGAGTTTGTCGGGCGCGAGCGTCGGCCAGTCGCCATATACCTTACCTCCACTGACACCACCTCCGAGCAGAAACATGACATTCGCATGGCCGTGATCCGTCCCGCCGCTGCCATTCTCGTGGGCGCGTCGCCCGAACTCGCTCATAGTCACGACGATCACGTTTTTGGTTTTGTTACCCAGGTCGGTGTAAAACGCGGCAAGGCTATCGCCAAGGTCTGTCAGCAATCGCGCCAGTGTGCCGTCCGTGGTCCCCTCATTCGCGTGCGTGTCCCATCCGCCGATATCCACGCAGGCGACCTCAAGCCCAACCTCGGCCTTGATCAGCTGCGCCACCTGTTGCAAGCCTTTGGCGAAGTCGCCAGCGGGGTAGGTTGCTCCGTTTGCCGGTTTGTAGACGCTGGCATTCACCTTGGTCAGGATCTGGCTGATATCCAGTGCCTCTTGTGCCGCGTTGCTCAGGCCAGGGTTGCTAATGGCAGGCAACGCATACAAGGCCGAAAGGGTTTTCTGCAGGCTCTCGATATTTTTAGGTTGAGCGCGCAGATGAAAGTCGGCGATTGAGCGCAACGCAATCGCGGGAATTTCGCCGTGCAACGACGATTGAAGCATTGTGCTAATGCCAACGGCGCGCAATTGGGACTTGTTCCCATTGTCAAGCGACGCCAGATGACGCGCCAGCCATCCAGTCGTCAACGTGTGCGCGCCTGGCGTTCCGCGCTCCATGTAGTCCATTGCGTCGAAGTGCGAATGGGTAGGGTCGGGCGACCCGCATGCGTGTGCGATAGCCAACGCGCCGTCGTCGTACAGCGGTTTGAGCTTCGCGAGCGCCGGGTGCAGTGAGAAGCGCCCATCCAGGTCGATGGCTGTTTTCGGGTCGCCGGATTTTGGATCGGGTATCGCGATGGTAGGGCGTAGTTTGTGATAGTTGGCATCAAAGGTGGGGATGACGACGTTCAGCCCGTCTATCCCGCCGCGTTGAAAGATGCACACGATCACGTCGCCATGCGGCGCCTGTGACGCGGGTGCAAAGGCAAGGCGGGGCATCCGTTCCCAGGGCAGCCGTGCCGGTAGTGCGCCAGGATATTGCGTTAAGTTAGCCAGGTTCATATCTATTAACCTCTCATCTGATAGAGCGGAGATGCAAGCATTAAAGCGGTCAGTTGTGCGCTATTTGTCGCAAATGGCTTAAGCGCTTCACGTGCTGTTGCGGGTAAACTCGATCCGAAGAAGTGCGTGCTGAGCGTCTCGATCAAGTCGGCGCCCTTGCCGGGGTTCAATGCGTCAAAGTCAACGTGGGAGCCTTTTAACCCATTTGCGCCCAGTGCGATGCCGAGATTCCAGCGAGCCAGCAGCGTGCCTGCGCCAGACCATGCGCCTGCCGCATCCGGGTAGCCATTCGGGAACTGCCATTGGAACAAGGGCTGCCCCATCTGCACGAGTGCGGCTTGAATTGGAAGACCGCCATCGGTATCCGCATCGAGCGCGCGCAAAGATGAGATCAGCAGGTCATAGGGGCGCTTCAATTTCTGACCGAACGACGTTTTGAACTCAGCACTGTGTAGAATCGCGCCGAGTGTGGCTTTGATATCGCCATCGCTCTTTATGAATGCCGCAGCGCCTGCCTGTATAGCGTTCGATGGGGGCTGATCGGAGATGAAACGCCGCGCCAGTTTTGCGCTGATAAATGTGGCGCAAGCCGGATGCTTTGCGAGCATGTCGAGCACAAGCGTCGCATCGTGTTCACCGCCGCGAGCGGGCAGGGTTTGCCCCAGGATCGTTTTGGCGTCGTCGTCGTGCTGTCGGGGGTTGAACACGAACATGCCGCTGTCGGGGTTGGGGTTCGCTTTGTTGTCCGGCCTGACTGTCCAGCCTGTGAACGCGCGGGCCACTTCCTTCACGTCACCCTGTGTATAACCGCCGTTCACGCCAATCGTGTGCAATTCCATTAACTCGCGCGCGTAGTTCTCGTTGGGCGCGCCCTTGCGGTTTGTCACATTGTCGAGGTAAACGAGCATCGCCGGGCTGTGCGCGCTGGCATCGAGCAGGTCACGAAATCGTCCGAGTGCATGCGGCCGGATCACCTCGCGGTCGTCGATCGTCTTCAGGAACCGATCCTGGTTCTTGCCGAAATAGATATTGAAGTGGTTCGTCCAGAAGTCCACCGTCAATTCTTGCAACTGGCGCTCGCCATACACGGAGTGCAAAATTGTGGACTGATTGAGTTCGAGCAGAATATTGCCGCGCTTCTCTTGTGCGGCCTGCGCCAATTCCATCGGCGTCATTAAGAGTGTTGTCAGGGGTTGCAGTTTGGCGCGCAGGACGTCACTGTCCGGGCGTGTCGACGATAGCTGCTCCTCGATAAAGGCGTCAACTCCAATGTCGTCGATATGCGCCAGGTCGCCTGACCGTGGCCCGTACATGAGCCGGTTCGCGGCAAGCCAGGCTTGAGCTGGATTCTTTAAGGCCATTTCAACGGGTGGCGTGAGCTTTGCAGGAGATGTCCCATCACTTGCTGCAGTCTGGACGGGTATGGCTGTGTTTGTGATTGCGGCTGCTCCCGGAATTCGGTTGCAAGCCGCGAGTGCAACCGCAGCGGCGCCGAGTTGTAAAACCATCCGCCTTGAGAGTGCATCTGAAGTGCGCTTGTATGTGTTACCCATGTCGTCAGAATAAATCCCCGCTGTAAACAACGTGTGAGTTGGATGTCAAAACGATGTAAAAAGACGCGTCAACCACAGAGCATGATACGATTTCGTTTAACCGACCCGCTATCGTGGGCGGTATGTTTGAAGTATTAGAGAGCGTGTTATGACTGAGATTGCGATTGTTGGTGGTGGACTGGCCGGCACAGAGGCGGCATGGCAGGCCGCAGAACGAGGTTTGCATGTGCGTCTGTTCGAAATGCGTCCGCGCAAGATGACGCCTGCACATACCACCGGAAAACTAGCAGAACTCGTTTGCAGCAATTCGCTCGGCGCCGACCAGATTGACCGCGCGCCGGGTCTGCTCAAGCACGAATTGCGCGCACTGGGTTCGCTGATGATCGCGTGCGCTGCTGCTGCGACAGTGCCTGCCGGCGGGGCGCTCGCGGTGGATCGCGACACGTTTGCGCAGATCGTGACGGAGCGGATCGAGAAGCATCCCAACATCGAAGTGATACGCGAGGAAGTGACCGAGATCCCAATGGGGATTGCGATTATCGCGTCCGGCCCCCTCACTTCGGAGGCGCTTGCCAGCCATATCGCGAATCTGACAAGCGCGGAATATCTCTATTTCTGGGACGCGATCGCGCCCATCGTCACGCTCGATTCCATCGATTTCAGCGTTGCTTTTCGCGCCTCACGCTACGGTAAGCACAGCGATGGCACGGTCACCGCTCCTGGCGAGCATGTTGGTGAAGGCGACTATATCAACTGCCCGATGTCGAAGGAGGAGTACAACGTGTTTGTCGACGCGCTCATTGGCGCCGAGAATGCCACATTGCGCGACTTCGAACTTCGCCACGACCAGTTCTTTGAGGGATGTCTCCCGGTTGAAGTGATGGCGCGGCGCGGCAGAGAAGCGCTGGCCTATGGCCCGATGCGCCCGGTGGGCATCAAAGACCCGCGCACTGGACGACGCCCGTATGCGGTTGTGCAGTTGCGCCAGGACAATATCGCTGGCTCGTTGTACAACATTGTTGGATTCCAGACCAATCTGAAGTTCCCGGAACAGGATCGCGTGTTGCGGATGATTCCCGGGCTGGGACAGGCGGAGTTTGTGCGTTACGGTCAGATGCACCGCAACACCTTTATCAACTCGCCGTTATTGCTGGACGCCACCATGCATTTCAACCCGCGAACGATCAACGCGGAGGAATTGCGGTATGCCTATCCTGGTTTGTTCTTCGCCGGGCAGATTGTTGGCGTCGAAGGATATGTGGGTAACGCGGCGACCGGTCTGCTAGCCGGCGTCAACGCCGCACACATGGCGCTGGGTAAACCGCTGATCGAGCTTCCGGCAACGACTATGCTGGGCGCCCTATGTCACTATGTATCGCATGCGGAGGCGAAGTCGTTCCAGCCCATGAAGGCCAACTTTGGCATTATGCCGGCGCTCGATAATCCGCCGCGTGACAAGCGCGAGCGCTCGACACTCTATGCCCAACGCGCCCAGGTCGACCTCGAAGTATTTCGAGCCACGCAGCAAATCACAGACCCCGCGTTGGCGGCATTTCCCGCGGTCACATCCGCATTGTTGCCCGCCAGCGCAATTGACCCGCATTCCCGCACATGACGAGTGCGGCGTCGCACACCACTTCAGGAGGCTATCATGAGTGTCACTAGAGGCGCAAACGTCTTATCGAAACGCGTTTGTATCTCTGCGGTGTTGTTCGCCTTGTTGTTTACAGCCTGTGCCGTCAAGCCCCTGCCGCAACCCACCACAACACCAATTGCAACCCGGCTTCCGTTAGCCTTCTCGGGCATAAATGCCTACGACTCAGTAGTGCGCCAGGTGGCACTGGGTCCTCGCATCACCGGGACATCCCAGAACTGGCAGCTGGGCGAGCAGATACTCACTGAGTTATCCGCGAATGGATGGCTGACTGAAACGCAGGTATTTACCTATCAAAATACCATTGTGCGCAACATCATTGGCGCGAAGGGCGGCGGTGATGTTGTAATCCTTGGCGCACACTATGACACGCGCCGACGCGCCGATCAAGATGCCGCGCATCCAGACCAACCTGTCCCCGGCGCTGATGATGGCGGGAGCGGGGTAGCGGTTCTGCTTGAACTCTCGCGGGTGCTTGATGTTGCAAAGACAGGCAAGCAAGTGCGTCTTGTGTTCTTCGACGCAGAAGACAACGGCGAACTGGATGGCTGGGATTGGCTTGTCGGGTCAAGTTATTACGCGAACAGTTTGACGATAACACCGACGGCGGTTGTGGTTACTGACATGATCGGCGATATGCAGCAGGATATCTATCTTGAGACCAACTCCACGCCTGCGCTCAAGAATCAGATATGGTCGGTCGCAGGTTCGCTGGGGTATGAGCAGTATTTTATCCCTCGCGCCAAGTGGGACATGACCGACGACCATACCCCGTTCCTTCAACGCGGTTGGCCGGCGGTGGATATTATTGATTTTGATTACCCCTATTGGCACACAACACAGGATACGCCTGATAAAATAAGCGCAGAAAGCCTGCAAAGGGTCGGACGAACACTGCAAGTCTGGCTGGAAGGCAACAACAATCCGTAGACTGGTAGGTTAATTACGCAGTAGTAAAAGGAGTTCATTAGGATGATTTCACCCTCACAACGCATGTCTGTCGTCAAGCCATATGTGTTTGCCAAGTTGAACAAGCGCAAGGACGAGCTAAAGGCTGGAGGCATGGATATTATCGCGCTGGACATGGGTTCGCCGGACTTGCCGCCCAATCAGGAAATCGTCGAGACCCTGGTCACGTCCGCGCGCAACCCCAATAAACATGGCTATGGTGGATTTACTGGAACCGCAGCCTTCCGCAAGTCCTTCACTCAGTATTATGCGCGCCGCTTTGGCGTCGACCTTGACCCTGAAAAAGAGGCGCTCCCGCTACTAGGGTCAAAGGAGGGCATCTATCACACTGCCTTTGCATATCTGAACCCGGGCGACGTTGCGCTCATCCCTGACCCAGGGTATCCCACCTATACCTCAGGAACTGAGATCGCTGGCGGCACGCCGTACTTCATGCCCCTGCTCAAGGAAAATGGCTGGTTGCCCGATCTGGACGCAATACCGGCTGAGGTGTTGGCGAAGACGAAGCTGATGTGGTTGAACTATCCGAACAACCCGACGGCGGGTATTGCGCCGCTGTCATTCTTCGAGAAGGCGGTTGGCTTCTGTAAGCAGCACAATATCCTGCTTTGTCACGACAACCCGTACTGCGAAAACGGCTACGATGGCTATGTTGCCCCCAGTGCGCTCCAGGTTCCCGGTGCGAAGGACATCACGATTGAGTTCTTCTCGCTGTCTAAGAGTCATAACATGGCTGGCATGCGCGTTGGCGTGATCCTCGGCAATGCTGAGGCGATCAAGCTGATCGGCATGCTGAAGACCAACGTGGACTCCGGCCCTTACATTGGCATTCAGGACACTACGATTGCCGCGTTGACCGGCGATCAGGAGTGGTTGTACGAGCGCCAGGAAACCTATAAGGAGCGCCGCGACATCGTCGTGGCTGGTTTGCGCGCGGTAGGTTGCGAGGTCGACTTGCCCAGAGCGACTATCTATGTGTGGGCGAGGATTCCACCCGTGTATACCACGGCTGCTGCCTGGGGCGAGTACCTGCTCGAAAAGAAGGGCATCTCGCTGACGCCCGGAACCGCGTTTGGCGCGCATGGCGAGGGCTATGTCCGCATCTCTCTGGGCACCTCGACAAAGCGCATCAGAGAGGCGATGGATCGTATCACTGCGTAAATGCTGTATGATTATGTTGGTGCACTTAAACCATTTGTAATCTTGTGAGTTGGAGGAGCATTTCAAGAAGAAAAATATATTTATGCCTAAAAGTAAACTGAAGATTGAGACGAAAAGTCTCACCCCGCGCGCCTTTCTGGTTGGAGTCAAACTCACGGGTGACGCATTCAAGCAACAGCATGCGCGCCTGGCGCTGGATGCCTCCATGCTGGAATTAGCGTTGCTGTGCGAAACTGCCGGACTCGAGGTGGTGGGTGAAATGACACAAACCCTCGAAGCTCCCAACGCCAACACGTACATCGGCTCCGGCAAGGTGGAGGAGTTGAGCACCTGGCAGACAGCGCTCGATTTCAGCGTGGTTGTGTTTGACGATGAGTTGTCACCCCGCCATCAACGCGAACTTGAGGAAGCGCTTGGTGAGGGCATTCTCGTGCTGGACCGCACAGCCGTTATTCTTGATATCTTCGCGCAGCACGCTCAGACGCGCGAGGGGGCGTTGCAGGTCGAGCTGGCCCAGTACCAGTACCGCTTGCCGCGGTTAACGCGACAGTGGACGCACCTTGCGCGCCAGGCGGGAGGCGGCACCGGGCGCAGTGGTAACGGCGGCGTGGGTTTGCGCGGGCCTGGTGAGAAGCAGCTTGAGATCGACCGTCGCCGCATTCGCGAACGGCTGTCGCGCTTGCGCGATGAACTAGATGAAGTGCGCACGCAACGGGCACAACACCGCGCCCAACGCCGGCGCAACGAGATACCGGTCGTCGCGATTGTGGGCTACACCAATGCGGGCAAGTCAACACTCTTAAACGCGTTGACCAATGCCAATGTCCTGGTTGAGGATAAGTTGTTCGCCACGCTCGATCCGACCACGCGCCGCGTGCGTCTGCCGGGCGGACATACCGTGCTCTTCACCGACACCGTCGGCTTCATCCAGAAACTTCCCACGCAACTGGTTGCCGCGTTTCGCGCCACGCTGGAGGAGATCACGGAGGCCGATGCGCTGTTGCATATCGTCGATATAACGCATCATGATTGTGTGGCACAGGCGGAGACTGTGATTGATACGCTCACCGATCTGGGCGCTGGCACAAAGCAGATGATCATCGCACTGAACAAATCCGATCAACTGCCTAAAGCGGAACCGCCGGCGGACGGCGAGCACATCCCCCGCTTCGCTGCACCGGGTCTTCTAAGCGAAGGATATGCGATATCCGCGTTGCGCAAGACGGGGCTTGATGAATTGTTGCGCGAGATCGAGGCGATGCTGTATGAGCGCCTGGTCCCGATAAGTGTGCGTCTGCCGTACAAAGCCGGCGACATGATGGCTCTGTTCCGGCGCGAAGGCGCAGTGGATTTTGAGGCGCCTGAAGAACGCTCGATCCTGCTCACAGGTCGCATTCCCGGACGCCTGATTGATGTGTTCACCCCTTATGTAGCCAAGTCAGTGGCCAGGGTCGATCAAGTTCCCTAGTGAAAGAGCAACGTAAAGCGTGCAGGTCCTGGCCCTCAGCGGCAGGCGCATTTCTGATGCTCATCACGTTACTTGCCACAACCAGTGTGCGGTTGTGGCACAGTGACGGATTGGTAAAAGCAAGCAGTGTCCCGACAGGCGCGCTCGTGGCGCCTGCTCCGCCGCAACTGCTGTTGGAACGCGGCGTTAACGTCGCAGATTCGACGCATGTCGATCTATTGAAAGAACTGAAGTTTCAATGGATTGAGGTGTTTCTGCCTCCTGATTATCCCGTTCCACCGTTCAAAATTCTGTATCGCGTCCCATTGGGAAACGCCGTATCGGGACGCAATGAAGATATAACCGCCTGGGCGGATGGGCTGGAACGCCTGGCGCGCTCGCGGCGCGGGTTGATCCAAGCCTATGCCATCGGCAATGAAGTAAACCTGTCGCGCGAGTGGGGAGGACAGCAGCCGGAGCCGTTGCTCTATACGCGTTTGCTGGCGATTGCCTATGCGCGCATAAAAACCGGCGACCCTTCTGTAATCGTTGTATCGGCTGGCCTGGCGCCAACCGGGGGAAATGGCGCAGGGCAGGGCGATGACCTGCTGTATGCGCAGAGCATGTTCCGCGCCGGGGCGGCGGGTCTGTTTGACGCCTACGGATTTCATCCCTATGGATTTGGCTATACCCCGGAGCAGGATCCCAACGCGCCCAGTATCAACGGGCTGGCCTTCCGACGCGCGGAAGTACATCGCAACCTGATGGAGCAATATGGCGCAAAAGATAAGCAAATGTGGGCCACCGAGTTCGGTTGGCTGCTCAATCCTCAGGAAGAAGGCGTGACCTGCTCGTGGCCTGATCTGGATTGGCAGCGCGTGTCAAAGACGCAGCAGGCCGATTACGTGAAGCGCGCTTTCGACTATGCAAAAGCCAACTGGCCGTGGATGGGGACGATGTTTCTGTGGAACTACGACTTCAGCCGTTCTCCGCTCTATCCCGATCCATGCGAACAGATGAAGTGGTTCTCACTGGTCGATCCCAACGGTAAGAACCGCCCGGTAGTGGATGCGTTAAAATAAAGGGCTTACGATCCGGAACACCCGTTCTATCCTATTATTACCATGTGCGGACGTTTTACTGTTACCGTTGATCCCGAGGAACTGATGCAGTGTTTCCATCTGCAGACCGCTGAGGCCATGCCGGCGCCGCGTTACAACGTCGCCCCGACGCAAACTGTGGCCGTGGTGCTCAATGAGTCTCCTGACCGTCTTTCGATGGCGCAGTGGGGGTTGATCCCCAGTTGGGCCAGGGATCCCGCCATTGGCAGCCAGATGATCAACGCCCGCGCTGAGACGCTCGCCGAAAAGCCCTCATTCCGCGCCGCATTAAAGAAGCGCCGCTGTCTGGTGCTTGCAGATGGGTTCTACGAGTGGCGCAAAGAGACGGATGGCAAGATTAAAACACCGCTGTACATCCGGCTTGCATCGGGCGAACCCTTTGCCATGGCCGGTTTGTGGGAAGTGTGGACATCGCCTGATGGCGAGAAGCGCCGCACCTGCACGATTGTCACCACGTTTCCTAACGAGCTGATGGCGCGCATCCACAATCGCATGCCGGTGATTTTACCGCGTGAGATGTGCGCGGACTGGCTGGATGACAGCATGCCGGCGCTTGCGCTCAATGCAATGCTAAAACCATTTTCGGCGGAATTGATGCAAGCGTATCCAGTCTCCAGGCGAGTAAACATGCCCGCGAACGATGATCCCACGCTTGTGCAGCCTGTCTGAGCGCGCACGGCGAATATTTCGTTATACTCAGCCCAACTCTACAACGTGTTACAGTCCAGGAGGCTGACGTGAAAGTCTTGTTTATTGGCGGAACTGGTTTGATTAGTTCCGCGTGTTCGCAGTTGGCGGTGGATCGCGGTATCGATTTGTATATCTTGAATCGTGGCCGCTCGCAGAAGTACCCGCTTCCGGCAGGGGCGACGTTATTGAACGGCGATATTCATGGTGAAGGCACGGCAGTCCGAGCTGTTCTGGGTGAGCATCGCTTCGACGCTGTGGTGGATTGGGTCGCGTTTACGCCTGAGGATATCGTCGCCGACATCGCGTTATTTACTGGTAAGACCCGCCAGTTTGTGTTTATCAGCTCCGCAAGCGTTTACCAGAAACCCCCGAACCACTACCTCGTTACTGAAGATACGCCGCTGGCAAACCCGCACTGGGCTTACTCGCAGAACAAGATCGCGTGTGAAGAACGGTTGATGGTCGAGTACCGCCAGAGAGGATTCCCGATCACTATTATTCGCCCTTCGCTGACCTACGGGCCGTCGCAGATACCCATGATCATGGGCAGTTGGCAGCACCCATGGACGCTGGTTGAGCGAATGAAGGGGGGACAGCCGGTGATCGTGCCCGGCGATGGAACCTCACTTTGGCCGCTCACATGGAATGGTGATTTTGCCAAGGGGCTGATCGGATTGCTGGGGCGCGAGCAAACCATCGGGCATGCATTCCATATCACTTCGGATGAAGTGCTCACCTGGAATCAGATCTACGTGGAATTGGGTCATGCACTGGGCGTGGAGCCGAATATCGTGCATATCCCATCCGATCTGATCGCCGCACACGATCCGGATTCGTATGGCAGCCTGATCGGTGACAAGATCTACAGTGTGGTTTTTGACAACAGCAAAATCAAGCGCTTTGTGCCGGACTATATGGCCACGGTGCCGTGGACCGAAGGCGCGCGCCGCGCGATTGCATGGTTTGAGGCTGATGCCTCGCGCAGGACGATTGACGCGCCGGCGAATCAGTTGTGGGATCGCATCATCGCCGCATACCAGCTTGCCTGGCCGGCGAAACTCTAGTCAGCTTGCATCCTGCGGGATTTGGGATCATAGTAGGCAGTGGAGCTATAGGATCTACCCGACACAATGACAATCAAGACAAAGATCGGTATTGTTGGATGTGGCAACATCAGTGGAACATATCTGAAGGTTGCCCCGACGTTTGATATTCTCGAAGTGGCTGCGGTCGCAGACGTGATCGCGGAACTCGCCAAGTCGCGCGCGCAGGAATACAACATCGCGCGCGTGCTGACGGTTGACGAGTTGCTCGCAGACCCGGAGATCAGCATCGTCGTCAACCTCACGCCGCCTGCTGCGCATGCGAGTATCGCAATGCGCGCCCTGGAAGCGGGCAAGAGCGTCTACAACGAGAAACCCCTTGCGATTCAACGTGAAGACGCGCGTCGCATGCTGCAGATTGCGCGCGAACGTAATCTGCTGGTGGGCTGCGCTCCCGACACCTTTATGGGCGCTGGCCTGCAGACTTGCCGCAAGTTGATTGATGATGGCGCAATCGGTCGCCCTATCGCCGCAACGGCGTTCATGCTGGGGCGTGGGCCGGAGCCATGGCACCCGAACCCCGACTTCTTCTATCAAGTCGGCGGCGGCCCGATGTTCGACATGGGGCCGTACTATGTGACCGCACTGGTCAATATGCTTGGGCCGGTCACGCGCATCACGGGTTCTGCGCAGATGTCGTTCGCGGAACGGATCATCGGCAGTGGCGCCCGCAAAGGTGAAGCGATTAAAGTGGAGACGCCGACCCATATCGTCGGCGTGCTCGACTTCGCGAGTGGCGCGGTGGGCAATCTGATCACGAGTTTCGATGTGTGGGCACACCAACTCCCGCGCATCGAGATATACGGCACTGACGGCAGCCTGAGCGTGCCGGATCCGAACACATTCGGCGGGCCGGTCAAGCTGTGGACGCCGGAAAGCAAGGTGTGGGAGGAAGTCCCGCTTCTGCCCATTCGCGCAGAGAACAGTCGCAGCCTTGGCGTCGCCGATATGGCCTATGCATTGCGCTCCGGACGCGCCCATCGCGCCAGTGGAGCGCTTGCCTATCACGTGCTTGACGTGATGCACACGATCCATGATGCGTCACGCGAAGGCAAGCACATTATGCTGGAAAGCACCTGCGAGCGACCGGCGCC
>CAIXPS010000333.1 GCA_903921365.1 uncultured bacterium
CCACACCATTGCCGTATTGCACCCCCGGCTGCACCTGCTCAGGAAACGCCGCCTGCGTCACCGCCCCGCATTTCCCACAGCATACTTGCATCGCCCGGTGCTCCGTTACTTCGATGTGCACCGGCGGTATATCATGCACTTGGCGGCGCTCACATCCACTGGCATGCGTGCGCCCCAGTTCACTTTGGCACTCTCCGCACTGCTCTGGCCAGTAGTCTGTCACGTGATCCGGTGTATCACTCATCGCCAAGGTTGTTCCGGGGTGCCCTGTCTGCCCACCACTCCGCCGTCCCGTCCGTTTCCGCTGACTCTTCGGCGCTGGCTTGCGGTATCCGTCGCTCGACGGCGGTTTGTGACTGTTCTGGCTGTTCTGTTTACTCTGACGCTCCAACTCCTCGATCCGTCGCTTGAGCACTTCCACCTGCTCTAGCCCGATCGACATCTCCAATAGCACCTCCACCACGCGTTCTTTCCCCGCGTCGTAGATGGCCTCAGATTCCTCTCGCGTCAGTTTCACGGCTGCTATTATCCACATATTCAGCCAACGGGGGCTGAGCAGTTACTATTATCCTTGCCCATATTTAGAATTGCTGGCAGAATCCGAAATTCATTGAAATGGGAGTAAAATGATCCGCAGGTCGAAAAATAGCTCTGGCTTCTCGCATCAGGTGGCAAAATGTCAGATGACAAAGAGACTTGTCGTGTTTGTGGTGGCACGGGCATATGTAGAACGTGTGGTGGTACGGGTGACGGAAAATCTACAAACCCACATCCTACACAAGGCAATACAGATTCAGAATCGGGCAATGTCAGATGTTCCATATGCAATGGCAGTGGAAACTGTGTAAATTGTGGCGGCACAGGTAAGGTATAGGGAAACCAATCAAGTGTCATATATGATGTCCATAACCCGAAACTGGTTTTAACGAGAAGTTTGTTTTTGTTTTTTGGTCTATGAAACGGGTGTAATAAGGTACTCATCATTCAGCATTCGTGAAGCTATCCCGGATGAGGATATCGAGGATATCATTGATGTCATGAAACCCAAAGGCCATACTGTTGTATTATCATTGAATGACATTGCAACCAGTTTGTAGGTGGAATAGTTGGGCTTAACAATATGTGATTCATTTCCTATAAAGACGTAGGAATTAACTGCCTCTCGTTATTAGAGAGGCTTGTACCATGCTTTTTATGTTGCAGGCGTGTCATTAATTTGGCATCGTTCGATAAAGTGCAATGAGTTTTATTTCAACTATCCAGGAGAGAATTTTCACCATGACTCAAATTGATACAAACACACGTAGCCTCGGGCAGAAAGTCGAATTACTCGTTTTTTTACTTGATGGCTCCGGTAGCATGGGTAATGAGAAGGATGGCGCTAAGAACACTTATGATGGTAGAACAAAAAGTGAGCATCTCTTTGACATTGCGAAGGAGTCACTTTTTGAACTCAGCAGAAGTGATAGAAGTCCTGTGTTCCGCGTATCAATAGTTTATTTCGCGGGTGAAGCTACGACGGAAGAAGTGGAAATCTCAGGCCAAAAAACCAAGTATTTTTATATTGATTCAGCTCTATCGGCTATCAAGAATCCATTTAGCGTGGCTAGTGGGAATGGCACTTCGATTATCAAAGCAATTGACGCGGTAGAACAAGTACTCGATCTGTTTCAAGCAGATATAGGATTACCATCACATAAGTCTGTAACAATTTTCCTCTTCACAGATGGTCAAGAGAATAATCTAATCAATAATCTGGTTGATGATTCGGTGAATCAAAAGGAACGGTGCCGCAATAGAGTTAACACACTGCGGGCTCACGCAACTTGTCCGACAATTGCGACTATCTCTCTTGGAACCGACGCGGACGAAGAGCTCCTGAAGGATATTGCAAGCCCGCCAAATCCGAATCAAATTCGTCACTTGGACATGGCAGGAGTTCTCGGAGAATTGCTTGATCAACAGAAACTATTCCTACGTGGAAATGCCCAAGGTTTGCTAACCGAAAAATCTGCGATGGCCATTCGTAGATTTGTAGATACCCTTAGCACAACTTCGGATCAACAAACTGCAACTAAACAAGAAAAGATATAGGTGATCCATATGGAAGGTACTATTGAAATAGTATCACTTACTACTGGAAAACCATCCCGGATAGACCTTTCGCGATCCATATTGAGTTTCGAGGGCAAAGAATTTATACCTGGAGGTCAAGGTCGGCTCTATCATTGTGTGATTAACGATCTCGAAGCAGTTCTGAAGGTGATGCCAGACTTCACACCCGGCGCACGAGATATTTTTCGTCGAATGAAAAAAGTGAGAAGTAATCTTGATCGGTTCAGCCGGATTGAGCCAGCAGTATTTGCCGCACTAGAACATCGAGGATTTCCGATTGGTCAAGGCACTGCATCCGGAAATCTTTTTGGCTTTCTTACAGCCAAGGATGCATTTTTGCTGGCATATCGGTATATAGATGGACCAATGTTAAAGGTTTATCTTGCTGGAGAGCAACCATTAAGCAAAAAGCGAATAAGAACATGTGTACAGGTTGTGAGTTTACTTACGGTACTTCAAGATGCGGGTCTAGTTCATAGCGACCTATATCCAGACAATTTCATCGTCGATAAGAGCAGAGGGGATCTAGTACTTCCAATGGATCTTGAAGGTGCAGGGGTTAAATCCTCAAATGGTTGGGACTTTACACCAACTGTTATTGGTAAAGACTATTGGTATCCTTTACCACCAGAAATGGAGTCACACAATGGTACTTTACCCGGTCTTCCAGACGTCGGAAGTGATACGTGGATCGGCACAGCTCTTGTCTTTTGGATATTAACTGGTTATCAGCCTTTTGAATTTTTAACTCGGGCAGATGACACTAGTATGGCACATCTCCTTAGACTGTCTAGGCCGGAGCGAACCTGGCCACCGATGTTGCTGAAAGACATTATGTTTGAGAATCCTCACTTTACGATTAAACAGATGGCTCTTTTTATGGAGAAGTATTTTCGCGGCTGTGGTTTGGGTGCGTTTATGTACTCGACATATATCAGTTTTTATTATGAGCGACAAAAGCGTCCTCGATTTAGTATTTTAAGAGAACTGGTAAAAGGACTACTGTGAATAATATGGATATACTCCCACCAGAGAAAAATTCGTTAGAGGTTTCATGGGTATTGAATAATGCCAAACATGGTGACGACCAAGTCTATATAGATGAATTACCAAATGTACCAAATGTCAGCTTGTTTATTCTGGCAGATGGTGTATCAGATTCACTTGTGGGTAGGTTTGCGTCAGCATTACTAGTCCACCAGATCCAAGCGACTATTCATGAATATTTACATTCCCCAAATATGACACTGGCAAAACTTGATCAGGCAACATTACGTTATCTTGTCAGAGATGCCGTAAACAGGTTTGTAAAAGAAGCAGAGGCAATTCGTAAGAGTGAGCTTGAATATGGAGAAATAATCGCTAAACGGTCAAAGATATTGATCCAAATTGGTCAGTGTATTCAGTGTATTCAGGCTTTGGTTGATTACCAGATTCAAGTAAAACAGTGGTTTCAGAAATCACAGAACTCACAACCTCTTGTAAATGAAAATCAGGCAGATTTAAGCACCTGCCAGGAATTTTTTAGAGAGAACAAGGAGGAAATAGCCAAAACCGAGTTGCATGATGCCTTAAGTGTTAGGCTACGCGAAGTTCTTAACGTATTGCCATTGGGTAAAGATGAAACCCCGACAAAGGTTATAAATGATATTCGAAAGAGATTGATTACAAGTGATCCTCAGTTGTGGGATGGCAAGACAACACTCTTAGTTGCAGTGCTTATAACAGATTCGTCTGGTGATGATGCACGATTCATGACCTACTGTTTAGGTGATTCGATAATTAAAATACTGAGAAACCAGTCTACTGCTTTGGATCTTGCATGGTTCTCAGTATACGAACCTGAAGCTCGACCAAGTTTAACATCTTGGATTAGTAGTAAGGATGGTATACACGGTAAGCCCAGTGTAAGTGAACACTGCGTTTATCAGGGAGATAACATTATTATTGCCAGTGATGGTGCCTTAATTAACTGGACAACAGTCAGTGGCGTTTCAGGTATACCTTTTAAGAATGAACTTACGTCTTGTATTAAAAAGACAAATTCCGTAAAAGGATTCGCTAATAACTGGATTCAGTACGTCGTCCACAGTACAGCAAAAGCACTAAACGACGATGCATCGCTCATCGTGGTTCGCATCACAAATAAGTCTTGATGCTTCTTTATATCGGAAAGCATAGGAATTTCAAAACCCCTGATTGTTTGTTAAACATTGATGCCTCCTATCACTTTCGCAGAAGGAGCATGCCTTCACCAATTAAGTATTGCTTCAAATAAACAAAATGCGTAGCAAGTACAAGCTTGCAACAAGGTTTTGTATGCATCAGAACTGAATTCTTATACTTTTATAGTAGTCGGTGCATCACGCTAAATACCTTGTTTTCAGGCATATCATGATCAGAACAGTTGTTTCACGAAAACGAGGAATGTTAACCACGAATTTCTTCAGTTTTCGGACTTCACTAACAGAAGCTTGGATAGCCATTCAACACATTAACTGCTGTTAAGTGCTACCTAGTCATACAGTCTAATGCCGTTGACGTAACTATATTTGCCACTTACTTTCATAGAGCTGAATCACATCAAGCACCTTATCTATGGCGCGTTCTGCGTTCTGCCTGGAGTAAGCTAACTGTTCCCTCGCTTCAACGATTTCACTTTGTAGGGTTACCGATTCTTCCATGTCATTCCCAATAAATGGGCGTTTCACGCTATTCATCTGAGGAAGTTTGCACCTCATTAGCAGTCGGATTTACCCTGGTGTATCGATATCGTGATCGGAATGACCACAAAGACTTATAGGAGCCGTCATACACTTCTGGATCTTCATACCCGCCAACACGATAAACTGCTTTCTCCTTCAGTTCTATTATCGGTGTATAAATACCGTCAATCTCGATTTTGGTGTCACGCTCTATCTCGTCGATATATAAAATAACCCTGGCTAAGCCTTGATCAAGCAACCACGTAATTACGTTTCTGAATGCGGCTTCAATAGAAGCAGCGTTCATATCGACGGCAACTTCATTTTTATCCTCAGTGAAACCAGAGTTTCTCGCGTATATGTGTAACTCACACCCACGTGACGAACACTGCACAAAGGTAGCCATTTTCACGTGTGGATCCCCATACTCGCCACCAAGATTACAATCCAGTAGAAACATGGGAGTCGCAACATCAATGGCACTATATGGAGTCTCAGTTACTTCACCCCTGCCGCTAAAAAAGTCTTCATTTACTGCCTGAATATACGAATGAATCATTGGTCTGTACTGACTCCAGAACCGCTGCACAGATTGCTGTTCGTTAGGCCTTAAGTCAATGAATGGTCCCATGTTCTGTTAACTCCTACAAATGTTTCGCAAGATATATCCCCATACACACTAATTCGCAGTGATAATCACAGTAATAGACGCTATTAAATACACTTTTATGGGTGACTCTGGCTGCAATCTGACATGTTGCGTACTATCGAGTCAATGAAACCTCATCACTGCCACGCCACGGTGTAAGTGTCGTATCTATTAACATAATTCTATTCGATGCTCAAAACATCAACCAGCCCACAGTTCTGGGTAGCTATCTTCCGCAATAATCCATGCCGTACTAAAAACGCCTGTTGGCATTCAGCCGACGAGATTCTAATTCCGCTTCCTGGGATACTAGCTTTTTGTGCGGCCAAGTCAAAAAGACTACTAATCCTAGCATGTCTAGAAAGAAAGTCGAACAAACCCAGATGTGCCTTTGCGTGCTCGGGTGGGAAGAAAATGGATGGGGCACGGGCATAGGGTATTGCCTTTTTATCGGCGGGGCTTAGTGCGCGCATCCAGTCTACTAGTACATACATCAATGCCAAGTAAGCTCGCGCCCGTGGTACCTCCCTTGTACCATCTATTGTCCAAACAAGATCGGGGTTGAGTCTATTTCCTCGGTAATGTAATTCCTCAACGATACCTTGGACGCGATCGCAGAGCAGTGTGTAGCGCCGATGTTCATTGCGCAAGTTAACCTTTTTATCGAACCTGCGCTCGATAGCCAGGGCATCCTTCACAGCTATAGCCAATGCTGAAAGATCAGGCAGTTCGGTACATCCATTATTCCAAATCTCAGCAGATATGGAAAACGAACTAATCTGTGTATCGATTGGCATTCTTCTCCTCCATATCGCTCTCATCGACCTGAGCAGCTGTAACGGATAAACTATATTCGGATTCGGCTAGTAATTGTGACATGGTAAGTCCAATGACAATCACAAATAGACCATGTTGTTTTGCCTCTGTTATGTACGATTTCCTATCAATCTCGTTCAAATAGATAAAGTCCAGTGGTACAACTAATACGGGTTTACACTGGTGAATATGTTTTAGAGCACGAGCAAAGTCGTGTTTGCGTCGGTCAAATAACGAGGCTGTAGAGTGCGCCAGAACTGGAATCAGGCAGAAACGTTGACCAGGTTCAATATCAACAAACGAGTCCGTGTCAATCTGACTCGGTTCTTGAGGGTCAGGGACCACAAGACGATGTACACACCAGTATTGCATATCGCCCGCATCTCTTTTACTCTCGATGCGTTTACCCATACTTACGCCCATCTTACGATCTGCTAAACGATAAAGCGCATAGTCTTCAAGCAGTGCTGATCGTAAATGATTCGACAGATGCACATACGTCAATGGTGTTTGTACAACATCAGGTCGATTTTTGAATATCCAACTCAACCGAATACCGCGTTCAATTAATGACTTTATCAACCCCGGCGACCAGTTTCCGCGATACGTGTTAAAACATACTAATTCCACAGGAACATCGTCTTCCGCCATTGCTGCCTGCATTTCTTCAGGAAATTCCGACAAGGCAGCATATAAACGTTTTACCAGATCAGCCTTCAGTAGTGTGTCATGACCAGGAATTCGGTCACCTAGACAATCCTCGATCAAATAACGTACATCGTACGGAATCCCTTGTTCAAAGAAAAGATCCATTGTGCCGCCTGCCTGATATGCCTGACTACTTAGCATAATCATCATCACTCGGGTAGGCTCCATTGCTTTGAATATCGGGTGTTCTCCGGTGAAATATGCCCGGATTTCCAGTCGGCGATTCTGACGATTGAAACGGTGAGTAGCGACACCTACGATTACATCTCTTGACGCAAAACGGTATGTAGACCAGTCATCTCTACCTGGGGGTTTCCCGCCTTTCTCGTTCCAAGGAGAATTGAGCACTGCGTCAAGATAAACCACATGTGGATCAGAGACTATAAATTCTGTATCCGCTTCAGTTGTCCTTTGGTTGCTATGACGTATGACTTGTTTAACACTCATGGGTTTATGACTCCAGCGCCCCATACAGTTTTGGGCAAGGGAAGTCCTCCATCTTTGTTATGACCGAAAATAGAGGCTATACGCATGGGACCAAGTCCCTTTGTATTACGTTCTACCAAATGCTCAACTACAGCCCGATATAAGCCAACTTCCAGAGGCTCCAGACCAGTCTGCAGGATTGTTATGTAGAACTCACCGTTAAGCTGAGGTGTTTTTAGGAGACGCTGCATTTCATCGTAAGCGAGCCTATCAACGTCCCCTTGACGAAGTTGTCGTGTCTCTTTGTCTCGCAGCAAATAGAGATCGGCATATTGATCATAGGACACGTGGCGCAGGCTAAGTGTGCCTACTCGTAGATGCAGATTATCCTTCGGCTGCCACGCCCACCCATTTTTAGGTTGCCATAAGGCATGTACTGGAAACTTCATACCTCGTGAACCATCACTGTATTCGATGCGTAAATCACCTTTATCGCCTGGCGCAAACACTAATCTATGTAGCGCAATGGTTGTTTCCACATGAGGAGGGACACTCAGGTTCACAGGTGTGTCTGTTCGTATATGCTCTTCCATCTCTAGTACGAGACGATTTACCCTATCGATGAGATGACTGCGCTCAATGTGTAAAGATGGAAGATTGGTGGATAAGTGTTCTGATGACGGTGCTTCATCCACCTGTTGTTGCTTACTCATCTTCGGTACCTTTAATCCACTTGCCCTTAATTTCTCTGGTGACAGGATCGTTGCCTGCGATATGGACCTTTATTTTGTCTCCAATTGCAAACGATGGTCGCTCAATATCTCCACCCAGATTCACTTTGAATCTGTCGTTATAGAGGCAACTGACATAGAAATGCTCGGGGATTGCAGGATTCAGCCGTATGCTGATGACACGAACTTCCGCTGTCACTGGTAAAGTGTCAGGTATTGGTTTAACGCGAAGAAGACTACAGTCAATTCGGGCTTTTTTATCATTCGCGTTGGTCACAATGACTGTGACCTCCTGCCCGGGTTTGTAATCACGTGCTGACTTTAGTAGTTTATTTGTCCCCACTTCGAGTTCATCAGAGTACACAAAGCCTCGTAACCCATCACCCAAATCAAGTAGCAATCCGCCACTATCCAACGGTCGTTCTATCGGTACATCAACCAGCAACTTCCCTAGTGGTCTGTTCCCATAACGTTCCTTGAATCGATCAAATAAAACTGGTATGCGGATATCCATCTCAATACCCAAATCGAGTTCGGGTGGCAATTGCTCTTGGTTCTCAATACGTTCTTCAATTTTCCTGATGCTTATCTTGCGTTCTAAACAGCGAATACGGGCGCGGATTGTGTCATTCACCTTTAGATTAATATCAGCCGGCCACATGGCACGGCGAGCAAAGCCGATGTATGGTGCCCCAGTGCCTTGTAGTGCCAGATATGCGCCAGTCGAGTCTATGCGTACAACTTTGACAATAGTGACACAGCCGTTACTATCAGATGGTATTTGAGCATACTCCTTAAGCAGGTGACTCAATCGTGATAATTCGACCTTTTCCTTAACTATGTCTATTTCTATGATTTCAACATTGAATTCATCCCCAGGCGCAAAGCGCAACGCGAAATTGGGTTGAAAATGCGTGTGGCCGCAAAAGTCACCGGCCGACATTGGGATATCCAAATCCGTGTATTTATCACGCACGATGAATAAAGGCCGCCGCCCAAGTGGATCTTCTAGTACCTGACGCATTACAACACTAATGGTCTGGTTTTTATGATGACTTTTAACAAAGGCTGAGAAGGCTTCGCTTTGTGAACGACGCATCGTCAGGTGAACCAATGATTCGTCACTCGTAGTGTCTATCCCATAGTCAATTACTCGTGCGGTAATCTCCTGGGTTATTTCCGGTGGGAGAGCATCGCTAGTTAATAGTTCATCATTGGCTAACCATCCGGTTAGTGTTAGCTCCTTGTTAGCAAGGCTCCCCAAAACCTTGTTGCTCGATGGTAGTACGGTGATCGCGACTGTACCGCCTACGCCTTGTGTCCAGGTTAATAGCTTACCTTTGACCACAGTAGAAAGTGGTGCTAACCAAGGCAGAAAAAGACGGATCAGCTTGCGCTCGTATTCACCAGATTCTTTGCTCCACGACAGCGAGGCATAGAATAGTGCACGCTGTATCTTATCGCCTTGTACAATGTGATTAAGCCATTCGGGTTTAAGCTCAACAATGTTGACAGCAAGGCTTTTTGCGTGTGCAGGGCGCAGGAAATTGGCTCTGCGTTGACATGCAACAAATAGGTTGAGATTAGGCTGACGGCTACACACCGATATAGGCGCAATCTCGACGAGTGAGTCTTCTTTCACATCATTCGGAGGAATACCATAACGGTGAAACACTCCGGTTTTTTGAGACACTGTCGGTGTGGCACTGGCTACAGGATCAAATTCAAAATCATCTTCGTATTCCTGATAAGTGTCTCCTCCTTCCGTCCAGGAATCCCAATTAACAAAACCGAGATTTTGTAGTCTGTCACTGGCACGCTCAAGTGGCACATAGATATTGTCCTTTAGGGAGTATGCAATGAGTACTCGCAGCACGTCGATTTTCTCAATAAGTATTGGTCGGCTTTCCGACTTGCGCCAGTCCATAACCGAGCCAATCAGTTTTTTGCGCTCCTCCTCGATGTCTTCGCGTAGTCGCTTGAAATCTATGCCGGTCTGCGTACACCATTCTTCCCGTTTACCGACATTATTTGGCAATGACTCCCACAACATCCATATCTTGAGATAGATATCTAGATCGTCACGGCAACCATAGACTAAAGCACGATGATGTTGACGAACGACATATTCTTCGTATGTATCCCACTCAGTATCTGACTTCAGAATGGACTGCAGGCCATGTTCCAGCCTGAGAAATGGCAAAAGTGTCGCAACTTCAATTCCAAGTGCATAACGATCGCCCTCAGAGAAAACCGATCCTATGTCCATATCCACGCTTACGCCGCGCAATTCCAGCCCAAAAGGAGTCAGATCAATATTGCCATCACGTGTGTCAATTGCCCCTTTTTGCTCAAGCGATTCAATCGCCCGGTCCAACTCAAACCTAAAACGTTTTCGATCATCATCACGAGCCAATGGCATCCATGAAAAGTGCCGAATATCGCGCACACCGGCAGATAGTGCTGTGAGAATGACAGATTCCAGAGATGATCGTGCGATTTCTGGAGAGGTATGCGGAGGGAATGCTTCCGAGAATTGCTGGAGGGTATATAGCTTATATACTTCGCCAGGCGCCAATCGTCCCGCTCGCCCCCAACGTTGCTTACAGCCGGATTGGCTATGGCGTACTGTAACAAGGTCAGTCACTTCAGTCTTCGGGTTCCAGTAAGATTCCTTGATGTAACCGCTATCTATAACGTATCCTACACCTTCTACAGTCAAAGAGGTCTCCGCAACATTGGTTGAGACGACTACACGGCGCTTTTTGCGGTCTTCAGGATCCTTTGGGTCAAGTGCCCTATCTTGTTCATCTAGTGGCCGACTGGCATACAGGGGTAAAGCCAGTATATTGGGTAAGTTGCGGGCAATAATTGCAGAAACAGTGCGATCGATCTCGCGTGTGCCCGGCATAAACACCACAATGTGTTCAAATATCATGTCTGTCTCGGGACTGCGCGGTTTCAGTCCAGTTTTTTTCCAGAGATACTCGACTAGGTCCGCAACCGCTTCAGGTAAATCTTCCCGATCTGGCAATGTTCCACTGTTGACATGTCGCCACCAACCGGGGTCTGTTTCAGTTTTTATCTCCCCTGAAGGCATCTGCTCACGCCATTCATCGTTATCCCAGTAGTGTTCTTGATAGCCGTAGAACTTGCCCTCTGACAGTATAAGGGGAACCTTTCGTTTTTTTTCGCCACCAAAGAAAGTAACAAAGGTGCTGTGATCGATTGTGGCGCTGGCAATAATGACTCGTAGGTGTGGATACAAATAGAGTTGTTCTCGTAGCAGTCCAAGGATGAGATCGATATTAACACTTCGTTCGTGCGCTTCATCGATCATGATGACACTGTAATTGGCAATCTGTCCTGATACTATATCGTTGAGCAATTTGCCATCGGTCATGAACAGGAGGCGTGTTCGTCGATCATATTCAGTGGCCTTGGAATGCGTGTATCCGATCTCACATCCCGGGCCAAAATTGGAGTTGTTAAGGCGTGCAACATATCTTGGTATTTGAATCGTCGCCTGTATTCTTGGTTGCGTGACAACAATTGGGCCTCGACGTGACCACTTTGAGCGCAAGAGCATGTGGGGAACATGAGTTGATTTGCCTGATCCCGTTGGCCCAACCAAAATGATCACTTGATGCTTCTCGAGTTCTTCCAAAATCTCAGCATCTTTCTGCCCAATCGGAAAAGTGCGAGTCTCGGGCTTCTCACTAACACTGTCAATAAATGGGCGCAGGTCGCGATCAAACTGTCCGACACCACCGGGTCCAGGGGACAACTTTATGCCTTTGGCCTGGGCCTCTTCTATCTGTCGCACCAGTTCTGTCCCGTATTCCGATTCCGTGATATCTAAATGATGCACCGCAATACGTGAGTAAGATTCCGCATGCATTTTCTGGTGCACAGGGCAGTACTCTGGCTCTGAAAAGCCGACCATACGATCGCCATCCATGGACGCTGTCGAAGCTTTAAGCCAGTTATTGCAGTCAAACTGTTTGCACTTACGCCTTTTCTCATGGACATCCATTGTTGATGCTCCAGTTAATTCTTTGGTGATTCAATCAGGGATAACCACGCTGTAAGAATCTCTCGCAATTCATCGAGTGAAAGTTCAGTTGTTATGGGGGGGGTGGCGAACTCAGACTCAACACGTGCTTTATCAGAAGCTAAAATGAGAGTAAAAGCATTACCCGTACCTTGCCAATATGGTATGTTGCCTGCCTTTACCAAGTCTATTAATCGAATTAATTCATTAATCCATTGGGGGTTGCTCTGTACATCGCCCTCAAGATACCAACTGATGGCTTTATTGTCAGGGGTGGTTTTAGCTCTAGGATAGCCATCACTATCTTGATAAAGTTCTATTTCCATATGCCATCTATTCTCTCTATCTGTGGTTTCATTTCATTACTGGGTACACAGTTGTCATGATATTCGTCTCAGGGTTAACATAACCCATAATTACAACCCCTGAGTTCGAGAGGCCTCTAAATACGTCATCATCTCCTGTCGACCGGTTTTGGTAAGCACTCCGAATTTCATCCACAACCTGTTGACGAGACCAATG
Organism: uncultured bacterium; assembly: GCA_903921365.1. Lineage (GTDB taxonomy): Bacteria > Chloroflexota > Anaerolineae > J036 > Brachytrichaceae > CAIXPS01. The sequence goes on from CAIXPS010000333.1 coordinate 12,727, forward strand.
ATCTGGGAAGAAAGTAGACCTGCCTTTGTTAGTATCTTTATCCTGCCACACATCAGTTTTAGTATCGCGAACTTGTATTTTCGCCTCATATACTCCATTGTTGTCGCGTTCTTGTGTGATTTCCATAGCGCGAGCGAAAAGAGTCGAACCGTATGTCTGGTGATGAAATCCCATTCCCATTCCACGACTATTGATTTGACCATGGAAGAGATGCTCAAGGTCTATTTTAGGATTGTCGCGTGATATATTGCCTTGACCATTTTTACTTGACTTTAGGCCCAGTAAATCTATGTAAGTTAACGGATTATTTCTTGCAAAGTGGTATACATTCGGCCCATCATCCACCCCCACCGGGTCAGCCTGGATAAACCGCCCAAGGTTTGGATCATATTGACGGGCTCGGTTGTAATATAGGTTGCTTTCCGGATCCCAACGTTTACCGCTAAAGCCAAAGGCAGATAAAACACCTTCTGAGAGCGATTGTCCAAAGGGATCATACTCCATTAGTGTGCTATCACCTACTCGAACGACTGAGCCATAAGTGTCAGTCCAAACTGGTTCCACGTTTTTATCTGGACTTGCCTGCCCTACCAACTCATCAGGTCCAAATCCCCAGAACCATCGATGGTTTCCGATAGTGGACTCGCTAATCACCAACTCCAGACCATCATAGATGTCACATTCATCGCCTTGTGGACGAGTGATAATCGCCCGCTCGCCAGTGCCGGCATATGTGTACGTGGCTAGGGGATTAGCAGAATCATCGCTTCTGACTTGGCGCAAACGTTCACCTGCATCGAAGTCGAAACACAACGCTCCAAAGCGTACAAGGTTGCCGCATCGATCGTGCTCATATTGTTCTACTGTGCCGTCAGTGTATTGAGACTTAACCGGACGGTTGGCCGCATCGTATTGGCAGGTTCGATATTTCGCGCCGTCGCGTACCTCTACCAGTCTATTGCCTAGGGCGTCGTATTCATAGCGACGGAAATCACTGCTGCCTGCAAGTCCAGTTCGTCCGACTCGCTCTAGTCTGTCTAGCGAGTCGTAGGTGTAGTTATAGTTCTTCGTCTCAGCCAAGTAATGACGGACTTCAGAAGCTGGCCGACGACTGTCATCGTAGGTTAACTCCTGCGCATATATTGTGTGGCCCTGAGGGTTCTGACTTTTTAGTTCGCTTACCATCCCGTCTGACGTGTAGCGATAGTGTGTGCGACTGCCATCATGCCAACATCTCTCTGTCACCCGGCCTTGCGTATCGGTTCTTATAGTCAACCTGCTGCCAGAAAGCTCCACGCGCGAAATGAAAGATGTATTGGGAATGTAGTCATACTTCATCCACCACTCATCGTCAACACGTTTATCAACAAGACGTCCACTAGTGTCAAAAGCATAAACGACTGAGCGCGTCTGTTTTGATAAAGTCTGATCATGCCGAGTGACTCGTCCAGCAGCATCATGTTCCCAGTGATAGTGGATCTCGCCTTCAATTGCTGACTTAAGGTGACCGGCAAAGTCATATGAGAAGTTGGCGTCAACTGATCCATCAGGGGAACTCCGCTTGATCAGATGATCGCGACTATCGTAGCGCATGTCAACCGTTCTATACTCAGCATCAGTCTTACGGATAAGATTACCTTGGCTATCGTATTGTTCTTGACATAAGTTACCGAGTGCGTCACGTGTTTCAATCTTGTGTAGACGGTCGACATAGCGGTATGTGAATTGCGTATTCAACAAAGACGCTGTACCTGCGCGCACTTCTAGTAACCGGCCAAGTCCATCACGGTTGTAGACTTCAACTGATGTCGGTTTTGGACCGCGTTCACGTCGTTTGAGTAATCCCCTGCTATCACGATCAATCCTCTCATATGCCCCATCCGGGTAATGGACTTCTATCCATTGTGAGAGATCCCCATATCTGTAAGTCGTACCCAAACTCACGCCATCAATAATTTTGGTGGAGCGAACAAGTTGACCAACAGGGTCATATGCCCATGTTAGTGCTAAACCATCACTGTTTGTCTGCTGAATAATACGTTTGCCTGCGTCGTATTTGTTACAAACCCCATAACCACTACTCGTAGTGCGCTCTATTTCCAATCCATCTCGATCATATTTGTAAGTGGTACTAAATCCGGTGGGTTCTGTTACGCTCGTGCATAACCTGCAAGGATCCCATTTATATTGAGTTGTGGCTCCCGCTGGATCAATATGGCGCACGATATTTCCGGTTGCGTCATAGTACCAACACTGACGCATGAGCCTAAGATTCATCGGCACATTGGATAATAACCTTGGTTCTGCCTTTTCAACTAGAAACGATTCTGATGTTCGTCCTGCCAAGTCCAGCTTGACACAGGCTGCTGTTCCATCAGGACCAATCTCCCATATCGGTCGCCCTAATCGATCATACCCATATCTTGTAACGAGCACTTCCGCTACACTATCAGGACTCCTTCGCCTAAATACACGCCGGACTATCAACCTGCCGAGATGGTCCCACTCATAGTTTTCCTCAGTAGGAAAGCAATTCGACGAATCGCCGTCATCAATCCAGGTTCGCCGAGTAAGTGGATATTGCCCAAGGTCGTCAAAGGTCTGTTCGACAACTGAACGTACTTCAGATCCTTCTGGTGTGGTTTGGGGCGATTCAATAAGTCGTACGATGTTGCCCCAGGCATCGTATTCCCAGGTACGTATTAAGTGGTCATGGTTACCCGCACTGGCGACCGGGTTGCGCTCCATTCGCAACGGCAAACCACTGCGTTCATCAAATTGAAAGCGAATTTCTTCTCCATTTGGAAGAGTAATATGTCCCGGCTGACCAAAATCAGAATAGGCTTCGAACCGAGTTACATCACCTATTGCATTCCGGACAAGTGGCCGATTTCCGTTGCTGTCATAACCTAGTTCAATTAGCTCCGGCTGGATATCCAAGTAATCAGATCGATTTCCAGTTGGCCTATGCCCATATTCCTGCTGTCGATCAAACCAACTGGAATCCTTTAATCTGACATATTCAGTTCGATTTCCAAGTGGATCGATCTCAGCCAATAGGTTGCGTTGGGAATCAAAAATGTATTCATAGGTTCCACCTTCCGGATGTCGTACCTTTGTGGTATTTCCAGCTTTATCATAAGCGTATAAAGTCGTCCAACCTGCCGGATCAGTTACTTCTGTAATCCGGGTGAAACGGTTGTAGTTGAATAAAGAGCGATTACCAAGAGCATCTATCTGTGTTTGGACGCGACCATCAGACGTGTAGATATTAGTTGCTTCAGGGATCAACGTACGCGTGTCGTCATACCGATGGTGCTGAAAGACCTTGACCATGGCCCGAATCAATCGGGGTTCTATGCTTTCTTTTACTGCAATGGGGGCGTTCTGATCTTTCTGTATAGTCACATTCAGCGACTGGTGGACATACTGGTATTCACGCTCACGGTTTGTAGGATCGATCACACGCACCAAGTCATGGTCCGAATCATAAAAATATCGCCATTCGCGGCCAGTGTGATCATGCACCACTCGTATTAGTGGGCTCTCATCCATGTAATAGAAACTGAGTTCCCGTTGTCCGACACCTGTAACTTTATCTAGGCGTCCGAATTTCTCATATGTGAACGTGATTCGACTATCTGCTGATGGACCGGGACGAACGAGAGCAGAGATTTTGCCATCACTTTGAAATTCTGCTGTAAGGCCATCAACCTGCCGCAAGGAATAACCTGTAGCAACGATTTCAAGTCGTAAACCGAGTGAGCCGGGCGGCGGGGAGAATTGACCAAGACTATCTGGTGTGAATATAATCCTCACACCGTGGTCATCAACGAAAGTACATTGGCCGGAGCCAGGTCCAGGCTCTATGTGCATATTCAGTGAATGGGTCCAGCCACAACCAAACGGCCCTGGAGCTTCACATGCACTATGCAGGGAACTATCGTAGTAGCGAGTAAGTGATATAACTAATCGCTGTGTAGGGAAAGTCAAGTCCGTTTCAGTCAGTGTAAATGCGCCGGTGACAACATTGACTGGATCATCTGTCTTGTCCTGGTTGTTCTGTGAAGAAGGTGGATTAGCACCTTTACATGCACCCGCGTCCGCACCAGTTGACTCTTTTCCGCATGCCATAGTGATGATTCCTCAAAGGCTAAAACGATATAGTCTGGGATTGTTTCTGACCTTTACATGCACATGAACTTATCCGTGTACCATTACATGTTGGACACTGAACATAACCTCGCGAGCAGTGGCAAAACACTTCACTTTGTCCATGACAAGTAGCGCAATTCCATAATCCACTGCCTGCTGGTATACACTTTTGGCATTTTCCACTTCCATTACACACCTTGCAGATACCGCCACCTGCCCAGCGTCCATTTGTGCAATGTTGGCATTTTCCTGTTCCTGCGCACCTACCGCATGTAACTTTACCTTTTCTACAGTCGGGTACTGGGCATTGCAGTTTCTGTGTTCCATGGCACTCAGGACAGGCAATTTGGCCTTTCCCAGCGCAGGTTGTGCATATTCGATGTGTAGTTCCAAAGCAAGCCGAACATCCACCGCTCTTTCGATAGTTATTCAGAACGCTTATAAACAACTTTCCATCACTGCTTTTTGTGCATAAAGCAAGTGTTCCTGCGGTCACAGGCTCGCGAACTGACCAAATAAGTATTTCGCCTGTAGTAGGATTGACAATACGAGTATTCAACCCACCACTATATTCGAAGGACTCCAGTACTACACCCAAATACTCTGGGTGGCTGTAAAAAAAAGCGTCTACAATTTCAGCTCGCTCCTGGGGTGTCCACCTAAGACTTGGCAGATTGAATGGTATATTTAGCTTCTTGCCATCCTTATCAATGACTTGATCTACATAGTAGGCAGTATCACTGTCGAACACGTCTCTTTTGATTTTCAGCATTCCTAATGCGCTAAGTAATATGCCATTGTTCCCAAAACTGTATCCTGTGACCGCTCTTGTCATTGCACTTCGTTTTTGGAACGTTCTTGCCACCTCATTTACGACATCGGGCGTTACGGTTAGGTCACTACTTAGAGATGAGGAATTTAGCTTATGAATAAAAATGCAGCTACCAATTTTCTTGCTTTCTCGTCCATATTTTTCCCATCGGCAATGACCTTCTGCGGTGATCACCCGGTAACCACGATCAACTTGCACTTCTGTTGCAACACCAATTGCCAAGCCATCAGATCCTAATGCCAGTTGCCCCATCATATCCACCATGTCTGAAGATTCACGCGCTGCAAATGGCAGGATATACATTTGCTCCACTTCGTAGGGTTCCTCAGTGTTGTAGACCACTACCGTTCGGTGACCTGGCCGCCGTGTGAGTTGCCACACATCCTTATATGCCTGTGGGTCATCTCGATTCAGCACATCGCCTAAATCGTATGGCACAATGAATGGCTTCTGATCCTTCTCCCGATCAAGAGCGATGAAACCAGAATACCGATAATTGCTATCGTTTTTTACTGGACGATAAAGGATTGTGCCGATTGCGAGTTCCCGACCTGATTTGCGCGGCAGTCCATTCAGTGCAACTATTTTTTCACGAAGCTTACTAAAAGCATCCTGCTGGTTTACACCTTCTTTCATATTAGCGAAGAAATCATCATCGGATAGCTTGAGTAATTCGCGCAGGTTGCCATCTTGTAGATTTGTGCTGTTTAGTATCAGTGCTTGACCCAACAGAACAGCTATCGGATATTGGCTGCAATTGCGTAATGCGGTTTCGGCAAGTGCATTGATCTCAGCGCGTACTGATTGATGAAGTAAACGGAGGATGCAAGCAATCCCTTCAAACCTCCCATTTTGTGCAAGCGCAATAGCAGAATGCAACTGCATCAATATCATTTGCGGATCAGCAGTTTCAGCCACCTCCAGCGCTTGTTGCAATTGATTTCTGGCAGAAGATTGATCGATCTGGCGCACGCGGTAATATAGAGACCCTATCCGCTCGACCGGTGAATATCCCACGTCTAGGAAGTTTATGGTTCTGAATCTCTCATTTAAACCAATCTTTATTGCCATTGTTACCTTATCCCCCTGTCACTTTACTTGCTCGATACGAACTGAGAGTACATTGCCACTGTGCACCTCGCTTACCACCCGTGCCTGACGTTGCGACAGCGAGCTAAGTGACAGAATTGAGTTTAGCAAAGGTGGTGCCCAGCGGAATAGTTCGACCTGATAAGTTCGATTATCGGCTCTCAAGTAAACCATATGATCACGTTTCTCTAGCATCTGCAACAAGTCTCTTTTGTCGTTGCCACTAGACATTCCCGCGGCTGAGGTCAGACGCTGCCGAGATTTATCCGACATTTGGCTAATTGCTAACTGTGCGCATGTAACACATTTCCCGCCCTGTGAGCAACAGTGACGGCAGTAGCTCATGCCACAATCAGTACACTTGTTTTGCTCCGCACTACAATCGCTTGAGTTGCATGACAGGAGGCCACACCCTGCACAGCGTGGTGCATGGTCTGCATGAGTCCGGCACAATCGAGTCTTGCCGCATATCTGACACGTCACTCCATGATCACTACAAATCTCCTTATGGCATGTGACGCATGTAGTAAGGTCAGCCTTCAAATAGCTGACAGTAGAGGAGCACAGAGAACACGTTTTACGATGCGTATCGCACACACGTTGAGCTGTATGCAGCTTCGGCTGTGAACTATGTTTCTCGCAGACCGACTTACCGCACTCAATACAATGAAAGCGATGTTTCGGGTCTTGGCAGAGAATTTCGCGCGAATCCACACAGCACCTTGCTAGACGTGATAGGGCAAAAATACGTTTACAGCAAGTAGTTTGTGCGCCGTGATCCCGGCACACCCAAGTTCCTTCCGCAGTAGCCAAACCATGTGAACGGCAAGTTGTCTCATGGCAGTCTTGGCATTCAAACCCATCCGGCTTAGCACCCGGAATGGTGCATATTCGCTCGTGACCAATGCGGCAGGTGCGTAAGTGTTGGTGAGCGAACGGCCTGTGACACACGGCGCAAAGTTCATAACAGTCGTGACACAATAGCTTGCCTTCGAAGCTGGGGGTCAGGCACGTAGGGCAAAAGTAAGTCCCTTTTTTATGTGGCCCATAAGCACACTCACCATGATCATCACAACATACCGGTGCACTGCAGTGGGTGCATTTCCCTCCATGGTCAGAGCACATGGAATCACCACATACACTACAGTCAAGTAACGCAGATGAACAGTCTGCGCACTGAACGTGGCTTCCTACCAGGCAGGTGTTGAAATGCTTGTGCCCACCGCACTTTGGACATGTCGACCAATTGACACGTCCAAGACGTGAATCGTAGGGAATTTCCGGTAAGAAAAGTTTTCTACGCTTTCCCGTGATTGTAATGTTGTAATTGATCACCGGCCACCATAGTTGCAGAACTGAAAGCAAGCTAACGCTCGTGCGACAGGTGTATTTCCGCTCAATATCCTGGATATATTTACTATGCCATTCGGCCAGCATCCGCTGGCCCTCGACATCGCCATGCCATAAACTGGTTAACTTCTCTTGGTAATTCTTCTCTGCCTCCTGGCGGTCTCTTTCTAGAATTCGGTGCATTTCTTTACCAACAGTTTGTAAATCCGGGAGAATACGCCGTTCAATTTCTTTCCGTGCAGAGGTCAACACTTTGTCGAGATCGATACAACTCACAGATATGCCAGATTGCGGCATACTTTCCGTACTCAGCAAGTTATCTAGGCGCAGCAGCAACTCGGGGCGAGGCGCACCTGTTTGGCCGTCATATGCTAGCCGGACTATATTCTCTGATTGTTGGTCACTTCGATAAATGACACGATACGTCAGGATAAAGCTCGGTAAATAGTGCCATGCGTAGCTAATCTGTTGCCGACTGTTCATGCCTAAGACTAGAGACATGCCGGGAACATCGTGTTCACCGAACGCAGATATTGGCTGCAATTCGCCATAAGCCACTGCAAGACGCGGGTTGCATTGGGAATCCCGCTCCAAATCATTGAGAATTACGTCAAAGTAACGATGACCCGCACTTACCAGCTCTCCCCGTGGGTATAAAGACAGCATGTTACTGTCGAAAACCAGGGTAATAACTTGACGGTTTGACCCGCCGGAACCGAATAGCTGGCATGCGGTTGAAGTTATGAGTTCCACCCGGTATACGCCTGAAGCAATGTAGGACACAGAAGTATCATGGCGTTGACGGAAATAACCTACTACAACTTGCTCGATTTGCGCCTGCTTAGATGCCATTCTTTGCCTTTGAATAGAGTGTTTTCGCTAATAAACTGCCTACATATTTTCTTCAGGGGACTTGAAGAGCCGGCTCAATCCGCCTTCCTGTTTTGCGCGTTCCTCGGCATTACCAATAACCTCAATAATGTATTCCTTCTCGCTTATCTGACGTCCATCCAGTGACTCTTGATGTTGGTCCATAAAGAGATCAAAGGACATTGTGCGAAAGTCCTCAGCCTTGCTTAAACTACCAACAATTTCGTCAACTTCACCAATCACCGCCTCGAACATTCGCAACTTTTGTTCAAGGATCTGGATAATATCCTCTTCAATCGTATCGGTGAGGATCAGGTTGTAGATCAGTACCTTGTCAAATTGGCTATTTAACCGTTGAATGCGGCCGATGCGCTGCTCTATTTTCATGGGGTCCCAAGGAAGGTCAAGGTTGATCATCACATTGGCAAACTGCAGGTTCACACCTTCGCTCATTTCTCCAGGACAGAACAGTACGCCAGAGGTACACCCAACAAACTTACTCATCGATTCTGCGTTAACAGTATGTCCTTTCTTCTCATCGTAAAGATAGAGATGGTTGCCAAAGTAGGTATCCTCATATAGCCTCGCTGCATATTTGCATGCATACTGAGTAGTTTCATTGAATAGAGAGAATATGAGAACCTTATTGCCATTAGCCACTTCTTGAAAGGCAATCTGGAGCGCTTTATCCAATTTGGGTTGGACTAGGTCGTTAGGATAAGTGCGTACAAATTCCAGCAACTCATCCAGGAAAGCCGGCCCAAGGTGACGTCGTATGACATTGTCGCTTTCGTTAACACCTGTGACAAATGCTTGTTTACTGCTAATCAGTCGTTCTACTAACTCACCCATGTAGGTATAGACGAAAGCTAGATTGTCAGTGTCATTTAGATACTTTTTGTAAAACTCGCGGAAATCCTGATAATACCTGTAAGCACCAGGGGAGGTTCCTTGAAGATCAATGGCGATGCGCTGCGCATTTCTTTCTGGGAAGTGGTAACCGCGACCTTCAGCGTTCTCGTATCGCTTTATGACATCTTTGCGCCGATTGCGCACCATAACTTGCTGAAGGGCGCCTCTCAGTTTGGCTGTGTTATCTTCTTTTAATCCACTAGGGCTTTTAGAATCCACGTACTCTCGATCGAACTCTTCCTTGGATGGGAAGTAGCCAGGCCTTAGCAATGTCACAATCTTATAAAGCTCATGAATATCATTGTGCATGGGTGTGGCCGATACGAGCAAGAAATACTTCTTGCGAAGATTCTGAATAATGCGCAGTGTTTTCTCGTTTTTAGGTTCATTGAGGTAGTGAGCCTCATCCAGAATAACAAGGTCATACTGATGTTGTAGCAATTCCTCCGAGTGGAAGCGCTGCTCCAGTATTGAGTATGGCGCAATGAGCCTTTGGCAGTGCCAGGCCAAGCTGGTGTCGATGTTCATGTGCATGACGAGGAAAACCTCGTTAAACTTCTCATATAGTTCAGATTGCCACTGAGTCAACAGGGTGGGTGAAGACGGACAGAAGATCAGAACGTTTTCAACAAGTTTACGCTGTAACAGTTCCTTTATGATCATGCCGGCTTCGATTGTCTTACCAAGGCCTACTTCATCAGCTAGCAACCCCCGTCCGCGCATATCATGCAATATTTTGAGCGCCGCTTCTTGCTGATGTGGTAACTTTTGTACTTCTGATAACCCATCCAGGCAGATTAACGTGTCAAATCCCGGATCAGACTGCAATTCATCCAATTGCTCTCGAAAGCGGAAATTGGGCAAAGGCGCAAAACGATGATCTTTGTAATCTGATAAAAGACGATGATGAACATTCTCATCGTAGACTATTATGGGCGGCGAATCGACGAATTCTTCTTCTGTTGTTGGGTGCATGAGCTGACCGCAACGAACACAAAATCGTGCACTGGATCGATTGGATTGACCACAAACGCAAGTGATTTCGTCTGCAATTAGGCTGTTATTCCTATCCAACTCTTCTAGTGACTTTAGCACTTCATCCATATTGGCGTATGGTTGCGTAGCATCTATCTGACAACTCAGTGCGATATTAGCTAGTGCTGATTTCCGTCGATTGGGTTCACCTGATATGGTGCGCAGACTCTCAATTTGATGGGGAGATACCACTTCGATGCCGGTTATAAGCAGGCCGAGTAGTCGTCCAAAGGCTACGAGGTCGTCTTGTGGAGATGGTGGTTGATCAATAACCTCACTATGCGTGGCTATATAGCTACGAGGGATACCAAAATCCATTAACTGGAAATCACCTGCACTGGTTATAACTACCGCGTCAGGTCCTATATGGCCATGTGTGATCGGATATGGGTTCTGTCGGTGAAGTAGAACCAAGGCTTCAGCCAGTTGTGTTGCCCAATACCAAATATGGTCCGCGTTAGGCAATCCCCTATTCGAATCAATCCACTGCTGGATCGATGTACCGTCGACCTGAGCATATACGAAGTTTAGGCTCTGCCTATCCTTGAAGTAATCATCCAAGCTAGGAAGCGCCACATGTTTTAGATGCTGCAACAGCTTGCCTTCTTCGTTAAACAGCATATCCAGAATAGCAAGCGAGGAATCGTATTCAATACGTCGAAGTACATATTGCTTGCTATCCCGTCTCACCAGGTAAGCAGTGTAGTAACCATAAAGGGCGGGGAGCGACGATATGACTTTGTAATGGCCTAACCATTTTTCAGGCTCCTCTGGAAGTGGGGGTTGCTTGACAATGCTGCTTTCCGGAGATTCTGTGGTTTTTGCCGGTAAGTCAACAATGTGTTTCTTCTCAGCTTCCGAACCAGGCAGCTGGGTTCCGCACCTACTACAGTTTTGTGGTGTAGTTTCTAGTAAGTAATCTAGTTCACAAACTGGGCATTTTGCCATGTGGAGTCTCAATGTTGTTACTTAGTGTTGACACAAACTGCAGGAGTGACACCCGTAGGATCAGATGCTCATATTGTGTTAGGTGTAAGTTTTCTATTACAACGTACACCAACTTTCCTATTAGTCTGATCTATTCCATTCCTGCTGTTTGTGGACTTGGATTATGAACACCCTGAGTATGAAGCTACTGGGAGAAATTGTCAAATCCCCAAGGTGCGTCCCGGAATGTGTCAAGGGTTTTGAGACAAACTCGGCAAAGAGATTAGGGAACATCGACGCTATCTGGAGAGATGGCCTCCTGGACGCGGCAGGGCGGATTGATCCAAACTGCCGTAGGCAAAGGTTGCGTATCGCCTCCAACCTTAAAATTCTTGTGAAAATGCCAAAACAAGCCGAATGACACAGGATTCCGCTTTAGACTTGGCGATGATTCGACGCCCGTCGCGTCCGCTATTGTCTACTTTTTTACATAACCACCTGATCCCCACAGGTGGTTTTTTGTTGCCTTAATGACGCATTAATGACTTGTTAGTTACCTCTCCATAACCAGTAAAGAACGACTTGAGCGCATCAAGCGTTAAGCACAGCATGTAATCGGACATGCTGACGGGAACAGCCACCAAGAATTGACATAATGGTGACTCAACTACCATCAGAAGCCTAACCAGCCATCAACCACAGCTTAGTGCCATGCGGTAACACACTGCGTGGCATTTTTGTTTTTCAAGGACGCAAGTGACAAATACATTTTTGTTCCCCCCAGACGAAACTCTCGTGCTGGGTGGCGACAAAGCAAAATTCGACGCCAACGTGCAGGCGATTCAGTTGGCACGCACAATTGTGGATCGGCCTGCCACACCGGACGAGCAACAAGTGTTGTCTCACTATACCGGTTGGGGCAGCACGCCGGTACTCAACTACGCATTCCCGGACACCCGCTACCGTGGCAACGTTCGCTGGAATGACGCCAGTCCTGAGATTGCAGCACTGCACCTGTCGGATGTGGAAATCCGCTCGATGCGTGCCAGCAGCCTGAACGCGCATTACACCGAGCTTGGCGTCATCCGCGCCATGTGGAAAGTACTGGCACATCTGGGGATCGGCAAAATTGGCCCGGCCAAAATACTCGAACCCAGTGCCGGTATCGGCCACTTCTTCTCTGCCATGCCGCATGACCTGGCAGCAACCAGCAAACTCGTGGGGATTGAGTTGGACAAACTCACCTACGACATTCTGAAACTGCTGCATCCCGAAGCCGTGTTGCACAACTGCGGTTTTGAGGCCACGCAGTTGCCGGGTGCTTACTTCGACGTGGCAATGTCCAACATCCCGTTTGGCGACTACCCGGTGGTGGATGTCGCCATGAAATCGACCTACCTGAAAGCCGCCATCCACGACTACTTCTTCGCCAAGGCCATCGAGACGGTGCGGCCTGGTGGAATCGTGATGTTCATTACATCACGTTACACAATGGACAAGACCGATCCGAGACTTCGCGAGTGGATCGCGGAGCGTGCCGACCTGCTTGGCATGGTGCGGTTGCCCGACGATGCGTTTATGAAGAACGCCGGCACCAAGGTAGTGACTGACATCATCGTCCTGCGCAAGAAGAACGAGCAGGCGTGTGTTGGGCAGACCGACTGGACAGCAACCACGCGGGTCAAGATGGACAACCGCAATGGCGATGGCTTTTCGCTGATCACGCTCAATCAAGCCTACGCACAGCATCCTGAATGGGTGTTGGGTACGCCAGTATTGCAGCATGGCATGTATGGCGACGACGCATACACGGTGCATGGCGATGGGCATGACCTGGAACAGACCATTGCCGACGTTCTCATCAGCATCGTGCCGCAAGACATCATGGTTGACACTCCCCACACAGAGGTAGTGCCAGTCAAGATCATTCGCCCGATGTTCTACGTCCCTGACAGTGCGCCGGCGGAATACAAGTTCCGCACAGCGGCGCTGCAACGGGTGTATGACACCGCAAAGGAACTGCTGACCGCCGACATCGACGAGAAGATTGGCGAGGCGGCTGAGTTGCGCTTGAATCTCAACCGCGAGTACGACAGCTTTGTCGTCGCTTACGGCTGCATCAACAGCCCCGCGAATGTGAAGTTTTTCACTGGCAATCCAGCCCTGCCGTTCCTGCGCGCTCTGGAGTCCAACTACGATCCACTGGCCAAGGGCAGCGACAAAGCCACGTTGTTCCAGCGCAGTACGGTGCGCGGCAACCTGGCAGCACAGGGATGGGCGCAAATGGCGCCTGTCGAACGCGCCCAGGAAGCGCTGATCACGTCGCTGGACAAACGCGGCAAGGTGGACATTCGCTTCATGGCGAAAATCAGCGGTGACACCAGCAAGGGCGTTACTGCAAAGCTGGCCGGTCGTATCTTCAAAGAGCCAACCGGCGATTGGGTTACTGCATCGGAGTACCTGAGCGGCAATGTGGTGAAAAAGCTGGCAGATGCCAGAAACATCGCAGCTATCGAGCCGGAAACCTATAGCGCCAACGTCGCTGAACTGATGAAGATTCAGCCCGCGCCACTGGGCAGCGGTGATGTCATCGTCCGTATGGGTGCGCCGTGGATTCCCGCGACAGTCATCAACGACTTTCTCAAGTCGATCATTCAGGGCTATGACGGTACTGTCACACATGTGCCGAGCCTGGCTGAGTGGCACATTCGTTGCAACCGTCACTCCTACGCGCTGAACGAGAACGACTTGATCGTCGTGTGGGGAAGTGAGCGCATGGATGCCATTGAGTTAGCGGAATGCATCCTGAACATGAAGCAGCCAGTTGTCTACGACACCGTTGATGAAAAACAGGTGATCAATCAGACTGCCACAGTGGTTGCACAGGCACAGGCGGCCAAGATGAAAGACCGTTTCGCAACGTGGGCATGGCAGGACAGTGACCGCTCGAAGTTGCTGTGCGCGATCTACAACCAGAAGTTCAACTGTCTGCGGCCACGCACTTATGATGGAATACATCTGACGTTGCGCGGTCTAAACAACGACATCATCCTGCGCAAGCATCAACTGGATGCAATCTGGCGTGCCATGCAGTCAAAGGCTGTGCTGCTCGGCCATGTGGTTGGTGCGGGCAAGACGCTGTGCATGGTCTGTGCGGCAATGGAACTGCTGCGGATCGGGCTGGTTCACAAGGGGCTGGTCGTAGTCCCGAACCATCTGACTGAACAGTGGGCCGCAGAAATCCTGCGCGCCTATCCCAACGCCAACATCCTGGTCGCCAGCCGTGACGACATGGCAAAGTTGAAGCGCGGCGAGTTCATGTCGAAGATCGCCACGAACAGTTGGGACATCGTTGTGATGCCCATGTCGCAGTTCCGCATGCTGCCGATGTCAGTGCAGGCACAGATCGATTACGTCGAGGGCGAGATGAAGCGGCTTGAAGAAGCACTGAGCGGCGTCGAAGATGATGATCACGTCTCGCGCAAGACCATCGAGAAGCATCTCAAGCGCATGGATGCAACACTGCGAACGTTGCTTGCCATGAAGAAGGACAGCACCGAAACCATCACCTGGGAGGAGTTGGGTATCGACCTTTTGATGGTGGATGAATGGCACAATTACAAGAACCTGTTCTTCGCGACGAAGATGACGCGGGTGCCGGGACTGCCCAACTCGAAGTCGCAACGTGCGACGGACATGTACATGAAGGTGCGCTACACGCTGGATAAGGGTGGCCGGGTGATCTGCGCCACTGGCACGCCGGTTGCCAATACACTGGCCGAGGTATACACCATGATGCGTTACCTGCAACTGGAATTGTTGCAGGAGAACGGCATCGACACGTTTGATGCATGGGCGCAAACGTTCGCAGAGGTCATCCCGATTCTGGAGATGACGCCTGACGGCAGCGGGTTTCGCCTGAACTCGCGCTTTGCCAAGTTCGTCAACCTGCCAGAACTTGCGACCATGTGGCGGCAGGTGCTGGATGTAAAGAATGCCGACCAGTTGAACCTGCCATCCCCGAAGCTGCACACTGGCCGCAGTATCGTAGTTGCCACGCCGGGTAGCCAGGGGCTTAAGGAATACATCCAGAAGTTGGTCGAGCGTGTCGAGAAGATTCGCACTGGCTGTGACCCGCGCATCGACAACATGCTGAAAGTGACCGGCGACGGTCGCAAGGCAGCACTCGATATGCGGTTGGTGGATTCAACAGCGCACGACGATCCGGGCGGCAAGATCAATGGGCTGGTAAGTAACGTTACCCGTATCTGGGAAGGCAGCAAGGCGCGTAAAGGCGCACAGTTGATCTTCTGCGATCTGGGTACGCCCAAGAAGATTCGGCCAGTGGTTGTGGATGAGGAAACGGTGCCAGATCCAGAGGACATCATCGTAGATGTGGACGAAGAGCAGGAAAGTGTCGCTGAAGCAACGCTTATGAAGGACGTGTACAACGAGATCAAGGCCAAGTTGATTCGGTCGGGGGTTGAAGCGAGTGAAATCGCGTTTATCCATGACTGCAAGACGCCCGGCCAACGCAGCGAGTTGTTCGCTTCAGTGCGGGAAGGACACATCCGGGTGTTGATCGGGTCCACCGAGAAGATGGGCACTGGCATGAACGTCCAGAACCTTTTGATCGCCCTCCATGACCTGGACGCCCCCTGGAGGCCGGCTGACATAGAACAACGGCATGGGCGCATGATGCGGCAAGGTAATGAGTACCCGGAAGTTGCCATCTTCAACTACGTGACCGAAGGCAGCTTCGACGGTTACGTGTGGCAAACGCTTGAGACAAAGGCACGCTTTATCTCGCAGATCATGGCCGGTGAGATCACCGCCCGGACTGCGGAAGATGTCGGCGAGATGGTACTGAGCATGTCGGCTGTGAAGGCGCTTGCCAGTGGCAATCCCAAGGTCATGCAGCGTGTCGCTGTCGAGATGGAACTCACCAAAATGAGTCACATCATGGCAGCGTGGCGCAGCAGCAAAGCCAACATGCAGTATGACCTGACCGCCATGCCAGCCAGCATTGTCGGCGCTGAGAAAGAAGTCAAGCTGCATGGTGACATCTTTGAAGCGTTCAAGACGAACGTGGGCGACTTCAGTATCGAGTTGGTATTGAATCCCAAGAACTCGCAGACCGTTGTTCTCACCAAACGTGAGGATGCCGGTAAGCAGATCCGGGAACTGGCCGAGGCGTGCTATCAGATTGTCAAGCACACCGTGACCATTGACGTGCACGGCCACAAATACTTTGAGATCGGCGCGTACAAGGGCATGCGCCTGTTGCTCAAGGCATTCGCCAACCCCGCAGTCAAGCCGGAAATCTGGCCTGCGTTCGGCGACGACATGATCGAGTTCTATTCCGCGACGGTGGGTGATTCCGACATCGGGGTTATCCAGAGCCTTGAGGCGCAGTTGCGCGGATCCGAGAAGCGTCTTGCCACGGCCAGAGAACGTCTTGCCATGATGGTTGAACGACAGACGCTGTTAGAAGTAGAAGTCAGCAAGCCGTGGGAGAACGCTGAGAAGTATCTGAAGATGCAGCGCCAGTTGGCAATCCTTGACATTGAGTTGGCGAAGGCCAGCGTCAGTATCGACACTGGCGGGGCGGAACTGTTTCGCGCTGATCAAGCCGCTGAAGTTACATCGACGTTCAGCATCCTTGAGATCATGGACTGGCTGCGGGAACTGCACTACCCCACAGTGACGTGCAATGTGATCGACACGCCATTGCCGATTGTCGAGTCGCAGAACGCAACGCCAGAATTGGCCAGGCCAAATTCAGTTGAACCCGACGAGAAGGCCATCGAGGAACAGATCGCCAAGATCAACGACTCGCAGGCCAAGCTCATCTTTGGTGTTCTGCAATCCAACGGGATCAAGAAGCGCGCCAAGACATACGTAGTCCCGGAATCTCAAGCCGGGTTTGGCTGGTAGCCCCTCACAGCAGCTTGGTGAGCCTGCTGGTAGTCCCGAAACTCATCGTTGTAAAAACTTTACAGCGATGAGTCAAGCAGCGACGATGCAGGTATAGGAGGTAATCAGTGGATAGAGCGAAGGCAATTATGGGGACGCTGTTGCTGAACAACCAGGATGCACTGTGGGAGATCGACCGCACTCGACTGGCATTGACCATCGAGAGTTGGTTTCCGCGTGAAAAGAAGCGCGATGATCCGGTGAGGTACACGACAGTTGAGGAACAGCGCGAGCTGCGTCTCACGGTGATCGGAAACCTGTTTGGACGCGGCGCGAACAATCCCTTGACATCATTCAAAGTACCGACAGCAGATGAACCCGACAACATGGCACTTACTGAGGCCAAAGCACTGGCCGTGTTTATCCAGCGCATGAGCCTGGATGTGCATGGCGAAGTGAAGGACGAATACTACCGGGTATCAAAGGAGATGCTGGATGACAAAGAACGTGAGTGGAAAATCGCAGAAGCCGAACGTCAGCGCCTGGAGAGCCTCGGTCAAGTCGATGGATTTGGCGACATTCAGTTGCTACTGCCCGATCTGCTCCCGTCCGGCACAGGTTGAGCATGAATTGTGGATTCCAAAGAGCGCCGTAATGTGCGCCCGGATGGAGAAGCGGGCAGCGATCAACGTGCCGGAGAACATGGTGTTGATCTGCAACGCCTGCAACATGGAGATGACCGCCGCTATGCAGGTTATCGCCAGACGAGAGAAGTGTAGACAAATGGGCCAGATACAAGTCCTTGAGGACGGTGATCTACCTGGCCCAATGTCAGATTGGGAGCTGATCGTCATCGGGAATAGTCGCATACAGCGATGGCTGAACAGCATGGATATGGTGGCGGAGTACAGCGTATGGAAGATGGCAAGGTTGGGGGAACTGATGTCCCCTACTACGTAATGATCGTCGAACGCAAGCCCGGATTAACCGGGCTGCTGGTCAGTGCCAGCAAGGAAATACTGGTAAGGAGCACGCCTATTACCAGCAAGGAAATGTCGCAGCGGGTCGGCGCAGACATCGCAGAGTTGTTGCGGCCCAAGTGCGTGCAGATGACGGAACCGGAGATCCACCAGCACACGAACATCGAGACACTCGACAAGTTCGGTGTGGCAGGTTGGGTCATTCTCTACCGTGACGTTGACCTGCAATCCGCAGGACTATTGTAAGGAGACATATGGATTTCATTGATATTGAGCTGCCGTGGAAACCGATCAAGGTGCTGCTGCGCGGCCCGACAGGCGCCGGCAAGACCATGAACGGCCTGCGCATTGCCACGATGCTGGCAGAGGGTAAGCCGGTAGCATTTCTTGACAGTGAGTCGGGACGCGGCCAACTCATGGCACGCGCATTCAAGTTCAAGTATGCCAGCTTGAGCGGGAACTACAGCCCTGCGCGGTATGTGGAGGCCATCGACAGCGCGATCAGCGCCGGGTTTGGCGCGATTGTGCTGGACAGCCTGACGCAAGCGTGGAGTGGCGTTAATGGCACGCTCGATCAGGTGAACAGCCGTGGCGGTAACACCTTCACCGATGGATGGGGCAAGGTTGGAGCGCCGTTGCAGAGCACTTTCATGGATGCCATCATTAGTTGCCCGGTGCCGATGGTCTGCACCGTCCGTTCGAAGATGGGCTATGACGTGAACAAGGATGACCGTGGCAAGTCAGTTCCAACCGCTATCGGCATGGAGCCTGAACAGCGCCGCGACCTGTCATACGAGTTTGACGTGGTGCTGGACGTGACAATGGATCACGAGGCGCATGTCGTCAAGATGCCGCCCATCGAGGGGCTTGCGACGAACATCGCTGCCGATGGATATGTGGCATGGTTCACCAAGGTTACGGAGTGGTTGCGCACAGGCGTGATGACGCCGCAGACGTGGGCCGAGATCAAGTCGCGGCTGCATGGCGATTCCAATCGTATGGAGTTGGCGCGCCAGTGCAAGAACAGCGGCAAGAATGTGGCCGAGACGTGGATCATCGTGCAGGCCGAGCCTGCGCACATCGATGCCGTTGTCGCAGCGCCGATTGTGGTTGAGTCGGACACGATTGAAGATGAGCCGGAGATTGTCGAGGAGTTAGCGGTCATGCCTGGTACGCCCGTCGAGACAGTGGTTAAGCCACCCGTTCAGACAATCGTGACACCCACTGTGGAGCCAATTACCTGGGGCAAGGTAATGACCTTTGCCGCCGAGAACGACAAGGGACAGGCAAACGGCCAGAAAGGTGTGCTCACGAGTAAGGCCAAGGCGCTGCGTGTCAACGATAAGACAGCAAACGAAGCAATGGCGGTACTGGAAGGTCTGGTCAAGGATCGTGTCATCGTGCCAGTTTAGAAATTGGCCGGGCCAATTCTGGTGACTCACAATGAGGTTGCTTACGGAGGCAGCCTCACGAGTGTATTGCCATAGTCAAAGCTGTACAATGTCGCTGAGACACAATGTGAAATATATCTACCTCTTTACCTATGTATTGACCGACAAGACCGGACAAATCCACTTTGATCGTTGCGAAATAGCCACTGATAGTGAAATATCATCGCTGGCTGAGTTGGAGGTATTTGAGGCGAAAGTCCTGCGAATCCATCGCGACAAAGCTGTCCAGTGCCGACTTAGTTCGCCACCTTATATGTTGCGAGTGGAACAAACAACTGAAGTTGATCTTAATTTAGGCGAGTAGAAAAACTGATACCGCCATGCAGATGCGCATCCTCATTGAAACGGTGATCCAACGCTTCTAGCGCTACCGGTACTCAAGCAAGGCGCAAGAGTACCTAGTGCCGTATACATGGGTGAAACGCGATTTGCATGGCCGTGTCAAAATGATCGTGATTGGCAGATGGGATGGGGTCGATTCCAGAAGTCCACGTCAACTGCACTAAACCAGCCTCGTATTACACAGTTATGGGGATATTTGAGTGTCGATACCGGACGCAAATCATAAGCCGGAAGCACCACTCGACGACGAAGATCCATATGTCAACGATGATATTGAGAACGAGATGTTGGCTCTCGATGGTGGATACTCGTTTTTAAGTCCGATTTGTAATAGGTGCGCACACTATACCCACCACAATGGCCCATTGTCGTGCGATGCCTACCCAGGCCCGGTTAATCGCTGGATTATCAAGAACGCTGCCATTCCGTTGTACATCTGGCGTGGAAACCACGACCACAAGACGCACTATCCCGGCGACCACGGGATTATGTTTGAGCCAAGACCGCGACGGCCTCTGCCTGAACGGGAATGATCAGGATCTCCCTTGCGGGTATGAGTCCCCATTTCCTCACCCCAGAGGCCTGCCTGCAATCATACAACTGTCGAATGGGTCATTTTCTGAAGTATCATCTCTCCCACGGGGATGAACATGAAACGCGATTTTATTATCGATGCCGACAATATAGAAGTTGTTGAGATTTACACTGGCCGGGAATACAAGACACCAAAGACACCCACCAACGCGGAAACGCGGATATTCGAGCAGTGGCGATATGAAATGCAGACCAGATACTGGAATCTGCCGATCATCATGTTGCCAAATGGTATGTGGGTACCGCGAGACGAGCATCTACTAAAGCTCAACAACACAATTCATCGAGCAATCCGACACTTACTCTTAAAAACCGATGGACGCATGTGTTCGGCATGTGGGTTTAAGCCAGATGTTCCTCGTCTGCTATCGGCACATGAAGTACTCAACTTCGATAGGCGTAGACATATCTTGGTATTTGTCCGGTATCGCCTACTGTGCAAAGACTGCCATTACCTTACTCATCAGGGATATTGGGCTTTGGGCAATAAAGCCCTAATGAAGCGCTTTTGTAAAGTTAACGGTTGCAAACGGGTATACCGCAGATTCGTGGGTAACTTTTCGGCGACTGGGGGAGAATAGGAGAACGGAGGGTTGACAAGCATGGGAAAGGCAGTAAAGAGTCGAGTACAAAG